>PCTP01000181.1:0-2599 GCA_002770795.1 Gammaproteobacteria bacterium CG22_combo_CG10-13_8_21_14_all_40_8
AGTTACAGGCTGTTGGTTAGACTTTACCTGTGCTGGATTGTCCAGCTTGATTGCCTTAGCTTTGCTTGGCGCACTCATTATATTCCCTTAACTACTTTGCCAACATTGGCACTAACTGTGTTGCAATGGGAAAAAACAGAATGATAAATGTTGTTGGAAAAATGAATAGAACTAGAGGGCCAACGAGCTTTACAGGCGCTTGCATCGCTAATTTTTCTGCGCGCTGAAAACGCTCAACTCGTCTTTGATCTGACTGAATTCTTAAAGTATCACCAATTGATGAACCTGATTTTTCTGATTGTGCTAACGCCCCAACTAAACTAGAGATTTCTTTTATTTCCAGCCTATCTGACATGTTTCTTAAAGCAACCAACCTACCAGTACCTGCTTTTATATCACGCAAAACTTTTTGAAACTCAAGATTCAATGGCCCCTCTGGCCCCTTATCAACAGCTTGCAATATTGCACCATTTAAATTCATTCCAGCTTGTACAGCCATGGTAATAAAATCAAGATAAACAGGTAGTAGTTTAAGTATTTGTTTTTCTCTTATCTTTCGACGATCCGATAGATTTAATTCTGGCAATAAAAATCCCAACATGAAAAAAATGACTGGAATCAAACCCACGTTTTTCTCTAATACAGTTAGCCCCCACCAGCCCGACATGCCAAAAACAAACCCACTAATAAGTTGCAGTCCAAAAAATTGTTGAGGAGATAAAAGAAAACTTAAACCAGAACGCTGCAATCTTTTCTTGCTTTTTTCTATGTATTCAACACTCAACCTCTCTCCCAAGTAATGAGATAACAAGTTAATCATTGGCCACATCAACCGCATGAAGAAAGGTAGAGGATCCATGTATTCTCTCTCATCTTCTGGAATTAAGTTTTTAATTTGAAAAATTGAAATGGACAGCAATAAAATGGCTACTGCTACAATGGCACCTATAACCATCACAAGACTTATATTAAACATCGATATTCACTATTTTTCTAATGACCAAATATCCAGCCAGTTCCATAAAAAAAACAATCGCCATAACAACCCAACCATACCATTGAGTCCAAAGTAATGACATTTGTTCTGGCTCCATGAGATAAAGAATATAACCCAAAAGTAACGGCAAAGATGTCATCACTATGCCTTGGGCCCTACCTTGAGAGGTTAATGCATCAATTTTCCCTTCCATTTCTAACTTTCTCCTTAATGTATCAGCGAGTCTTTCTAAAGTTTCAGCTAAGTTTCCACCAATTTCTTTAGAAATTTGCATCCCTGAAACCACTAACTTAAAATCCATCAGAGGAACTCGTACATAAATATTATCCAAAGCCTGATTAAAATCCACTCCAACCCGCAATTCTCTTAAAAACAAATCAAATTCTTGAGAAATAGGACCACTTTCTTCAGAAACAACTGCTTCTATTGCCTGATTCAAACTTGACCCTGCTTTCATCGCTGTTGATGAAGATTGCAACATATCGGGTAGTTGTGAAATAAATAATTGACGTCGACGTTTAGTTAATATTTTCAAAGTGATCTGAGGTACAAATCCCATTAACACAGAAAAAATAATGGATAAAACCAAATTACCAAAAACGATAAAAGATAAGATAAATGTAACAATAATCATTATTGTATTTAATACGAATAATTTTTCCGGCTCTATTAACAGAAACAAATCAGCTAAATGCACCCTGGCTTGATTTGTAAAGTTTTCCTGATATTTTTGACCCGCCTGAGCAAAAAAACGCATTCCAATATAAGCCATAATACCAGCGGACAATGCTGAAAAAACCGCAATCAATATTGATTCCATCATGATAAAATTCGCCCTTGAGTGAACAAACTCATATCTACAGCCACACCTCTCTTTGCCAAACTTTCGTAAAACTCAGGCACAATTCCTGTTGCTTCAAAAATGCCTTGTATTTTACCTTTCTCGTCAAAACCAGTTTGTCTGAATCTAAAAATCTCACCTAACTGTATTCTACCACCTTCAACTCCTGCAACCTCACAGATGCTAGTCACTTTACGTGTACCACAAGAAAATCGAGTTTGCTGTACGACAATATTAACTGCTGAGGCAATTTGCTCTCTTATCGCTAAAATTGGCAAGTCCATTCCCGCCATCATGACCATAATTTCTAATCGAGCGATACAATCACGAGGATTATTAGCGTGAGCCGTAGTCAAGGATCCATCATGTCCTGTATTCATGGCTTGTAACATATCCAGCGCTTCCCCACCACGACACTCACCTACAACAATTCTGTCCGGTCTCATCCTTAAACAGTTTTTAACCAACTCACGTATAGATACAGCACCTTTCCCTTCCTGGTTTGCAGGTCTTGCTTCTAATGAAACCAAATTGGATTGGCAAAGTTTAAGTTCTGCGGCATCTTCTACTGTAATAATTCTTTCATCAACAGGAATAAAGTTCGATAGCACATTCAACAGTGTTGTTTTTCCAGAGCCTGTACCACCAGATATCACAGTATTTTGTTTATACTTAACCACATATTCAAGAAAACTCACCATTTCTTGGCTTATTGAACCAAAATCAATTAGATGTGATGCATTTAGCCTTTCTTTCATAAA
>PCTP01000181.1:2658-7185 GCA_002770795.1 Gammaproteobacteria bacterium CG22_combo_CG10-13_8_21_14_all_40_8
CAGGTGAACTTTCATCAATTCGGCGTCCTAATGGTGTCACAATTCTTTCTATCGCCGACAATACAGCTTTATCATTGGTGAATGTGACAGAGGACTCATATAGCTGTCCTCCTTTTTCATAAAAAATTTCATCTGCAGCATTAACCATGATTTCACTGACATCATCCATTTCAAGCAGCTCTTCCAATGGACCAAGACCTACAGCTTCATTTAATACCTGTTGACACAAAGCATCTTTGGATAACGACTCAGGGAAATTTTGAACATTTTCTACTATAGACCTAATCAGTTTTTCCGTTAATACTTTCAGCTCCTCATCAGACATTTCGTTCACATTAATGCGCCGTAAATCCATTTGTGTCAAAAGTTCTCGATGAATCAGTTCACGCCATTGTCTAATGGTATCTTTATTTTTCGCTAACTCTTCCTCAGAAATTTCTAACACTGATATATTTTGATCCATTGATGCTGTGGATTGGTGCTCATTCAGTAAAACACTCTCTTCATCAGTAACAGAAGGGCTAAGCTTTGAGGTTTTCTTTTGTCGATCAGTCACTCTAATCGCATAAGCATGTACCACGATTTCATGATCCATAGATAAAGGACCAAAACAGTCAATTTTTTTTCCATCAATCAAAGTGTCATATTTAGGATTTATATTTTTTACAAACAACCCTTCTGTACTTCTATAAAGTTGAATATGTTGTTTGGCGACCTTCCATCCGTGTAAATTAACAAAACAATCTGCTGATTTACCTAATATGCAGCTATCTTCAGCACAAAAGACATTAGCTACAGACGTTCCTTTGCTTGTTTTAACCTGTATTTCAAACATTCTTATTTCCCTTTATCAATCTAGTAATTCATCTTCAATTTTCGATTGACTCAACACTTTATGAAGACTTTTCAAATGCTTGCTAAGCGTTTCAGGTAATGCTTTATCTGGTGTCACAATCGTGGGGGTTACCAAAATAATGAGCTCAGAACGATTCTCAACAAAGTTCTTTGATTTAAACAATTCACCCAAAATAGGTATATCTCCCATAATGGGCATTTTTTCAACATTTTTACTATCCGATGATTGCAATAAACCAGAAATGATCATAGTTTCGCCCGATTTCAAATTCACTACAGATTCAGTATTTCTTGTTAACAGACCTGGAACACCATTCACGACAACGGAGAAATCGATATTACTCATTTCTGCTCTTACAGTTGAAACAATATTGCCATATTCGTCCGAAATGGGTTTGATACTTAACTGAATACCATAATCTTGCATCTGAACAACAGGCTGACCAAACTCATTTAAAACAGCTAGTGGGTATTCGCCACCCGAATGAAAATTGGCCTCTTCTCCACTACGGGTACTTAGATTTGGCTCGGCTAAAGTTCTTGCTGCACCGTCTTCTTTCAGTAAATTGATACGTGAAGAAAGCGAAGATGCAATACCGAAAAAGGAATGGCTAGACGAGTCATTAAAACCAATGATGGGATTATCCGCATCAAATAAGCCCTGCCCAAATGGTGAATCGGGATTCGTCACCACGTATCGCCCATTAGCATGAAAATTTTGAACATAACCAATACTTGGACCAGCAGTACTACGATCCCATGAAATACCTAATTTTTTAGCGTAACTTTTATTTACTTCAAGTACTTGGACTTTAAAGTTAATCATATCTTTCATCAGCACATCTTCTGGTGAAACCATATTTATCACACCAGGAAATTGAGCGACAATGCCTTGGAAATTTTCAAAATGATCAGGCGAAATCTTTCCTTCTAAGATTAAAATTCCGTTCACATCTCTAACATTTACTTTGTGAAAAGATCTCAATACACTACTTAGTGTTTCTATTTGCCTTTTGGTATCAGATGCCGTAATAATCACTTTATAGGTATTTATTCGTTCACCTTTTTTCCATATTTTTAAATCTGTCTCACCAGCTGCTTTGGGTATTAGCAATAACTCACCATTATCCAAAATACTACTTCCAAGTATTGTATCAATACCGACTGCAACTCTTAACACTTTCCCCACATCTAAGCTCTTCACTGACCCCACATGTAAGCGAATGATTTTTTCTTTCTCAGTTGCATTTGCATTAAAACAAAACAAACTCAAAAAAATCAATATAGCTGATTTAACTCTTCCTTTCATTTCAAATTCTCCAGTATTTATTGAACCGTAACGGTCTCATCAGGCTTGCTTTGTGGGAGATGTTTATTCTTATTTTTAGTGATAGGTAAACTTAATTGCAATGTTTGCGATTGACTTCCATGCTGAACAAAATAGATCTGTTTTAATGTAGGGTTGATGACCCCATTCGCGCTATTACTGGCTGAATAAAATTGATAGTTTGAAGAAGCTGCCGCAGAATTTTCCAAGTCTTGTTGAGTCAATAATTCCGTATCCAATTGTTTATGATCTTTATTATTTCTTAGCATAAAGACTAAATTACCAATATCTCTAGCTAAAATCACTTTTGAAGCATCTTCAATTTTTACACCGACGGTGACAGTAGAATATGATGTATTCTCAAGATTGTTATCTATAACAAAATCTTGTTCCTTAGAGTGTAATGGTCTTGCATCAATAGAAAGAATACGAACATTTTGTAATAAAGGCTGAAGTTTCTTTGAGCCACTCTCAAAATTGGCTTTATCTTGTTCCAAAACTAATAAAATATCGACATAATCGCCAGCCACTAACATACCAGATGCTGAGTTCAGCTCATCAATCTTTAAAGTAACAGCCCTTTCATTCTTTTCGAGCAAATCGGAAAATCGTTCAATTCCCTTGCCAGCAACAAAATGACTTAATAAGGGTTCCCCTGAAGACATTGGATATCGCAAAATTTGTCCGTTATATTGATCAAACTCTTCTGGCTTAACAGCGAAGGCTGAAACATTGCCATCTGCAATTTGTCCTAACGCCAGTGTCTCTAGACTCAAAACATCACCAGGATACAAATCTCTCGCGGCAACAACGTAGGCTGTAGTACTGGCTTTCTCACCCAATATTTGATCTCTTAAAATACCTTCTTTAGTTGAAAGGTATTTTATGGACAACCAAAAGGCAATGCCTGAAACAACCAATGCAATCAGCAGCAAGCCCCAACCACTTCCAAATTTTCTCGGTTTAACATCAACCATAATTTAACAACTACTCCTAAAAAAAGGTTCTAATTTCCTAAATAAATATCATGTGATTTTTTAAATCATTTTTATTAAACTCAAGGTTTCTTACTGTTGCGAATCTTGGAACTTGGTAAAGAAATCTTGGGTAAATTAGATAGTGATGCAGCGTAAATATAAGCAGAATGTTCTTGCTTCACTGCGTCTATCAATATGGCAGAAATTGACCTTCCTCCACGAACTGGAACGAAAAGTAATGTCACCAAAATGGCAACCCCTAAAATATATTCAACCATACCAAATCCTGAATTTTGGCCTTTCATATGTTTCACTCCTTATTTTTCAACAATTACAGCAAACAGATAGGTTTCTTTGGTGATGCTATTTTGGGTTAAGCTTAAATTCAGCTCATCCGCTCCTTTGCGCATCATCAATGCTCCGTTATCCGAATGTGGTCCCATAGACTTTTGTTCCAAAATCCAGCCTGTATGTTGATATTGTTGAGTATAAAAATCCAAATTACTTTTAATAGAAGAATGGTTGCTCAACCAAATGGTGCGTGACTTTTTATTTAAATCCGTTGCGTTAATGTCATTGATAAATACCGAATCTTTTAATGTAGGAAACCCATGACCCAAGTCAACTTTAACCTTATTCTTAACCAATTCAGGCAAATCTGAGACAGCAATAAATCCATGAGTGATTTTTTTTAATTTGTCATAGGTTACTTGCACAGTGTTAAGCTTTTGATTTTTTATCCAGGAAATCACTTTCCAATTTTCAAATTCACCAACTTTTACCTCACCGATTTCGTCTTGATAGTATTTGAGCAAATCCGAAAAACTGCGATTGGTTTGAAATTGAATAATACCCATTTCCATGCCATTCATATTCATAGAATCTGAAACAATTTGAGCTTTAACAAAAGCTGGCACAATCAACTTATTAATATCTATTGAGTCTGCACATACCATCTGCATACTCAACAATAAAAACATTAAGGTTATGTTCTTGGTTAATTTATCCATTTTTCCACTATTTCCCTGTATAAGGAGACAACCTAGAATTAGGTACCGCCTCTGGTTCCACATGACCAAACATTAAACTATCTGGCCCCAACTCCTTTCCCATAGGCAAATAGGAAATGGCTTTTCTAATTTTGTTCATTACATTAAAATCCATCGCTTCCATCAGTACAGTAGACTGAACCATCGTCTTCGCATGATCGGGTCCCGCAGCATTCCATCCGTCAGCTAAAATAGTATAAGTTCGAGTTACATCCATTTCCTTGTCCCAAACCTTGTCAAGAAATTTTGGTTTTTTCAATTTAAGATTCACTGTAGAAGTAAACGCACCTCTTAAATTTAAATCAAAATTCCCTAGCTT
>PCTP01000068.1 GCA_002770795.1 Gammaproteobacteria bacterium CG22_combo_CG10-13_8_21_14_all_40_8
TTAACTGATGCTCTCCAGGTTTTAAATTGAGAGTAATGCTATTTCCATCTTGCGCTAAATTAATCAGTTGCGAATCTTGTCTGAGGCTTTTAAGTTGAGCCTCTCCAAGATTAAGCACCAAGGATTCTGCTCGAGTGGCTTTGTAATGAATCACCAGATCTTGGGTCGTTTTTCTTTTACTCAGTGAATACTTTTGCTGTACTTCAGTGATGGCTAAAGAAGCACCTTGCACCGCAGGTGGCTTAGTCAGCCTCAACTGTAACGACTCCCCTTTACGAGGATAATATTGATACACCCAGATATCATCCGCATCGACGGTTTCTGGTCTTACTAATGGCACGCCACTCAATTGAATGTTCCAATTAGGGTAAACAACCATATCCCAAGATTCGATGAGTGATTTATTTTGCAAAGCATGTAACTCGAACTCAGCCTTGCCTTGAATACTTGAATGCCAACTGACGCTTTGACTATCCGCAGCAATGACCACCATCATTTGCCCCTCTTTGATATTCTCCGTCATTTCCAGTGGCTGCTCAAAATCCAACAAGGGGATCTTTGCAGTCACGCTGCCTATTCTGGGCGCTAAACGACTTACACGAGTTTCTAAACGCCATTGTGTCCCAAAAGATAAACTTCTCTTCACTGAAAAAAGTTCTAGAATCGATTGTTCTTTTGCGATGGGCTTTTCATTAGCCTGAGCCATGTCACTATTGGCAGCAGAATGGCTAAATTTCGCCACCCGCGTTAGTTGAAGGCTATCTCCCACCAGATGATTTTGATTTAAACCAGAAACTTCCCACCCTTGAATGCTTTGTTGAAACAACTTGGGATGTTCTAAAAACTGTACCGTCAACTCTGATTTATCTTTAAGCCTCGCTTGAATGACAACCTTTGACAGCCCTTTGGGAAGTTGCAGCCATTGGCCTTGTGGGTTCTGCCAAACCGCATGCACCGTTTTTTGGTTTAGTAGAATAGATGAAATATGCCAGTCTTGAGATTGAGGGAGTAATCCCGCCTTATCTGCTGCACTTTGATAATCTAGACTTAGGGTTAAATCCAAGCCATTCACCTTTAAACTCGCCTGAGACAATGAAACGCAATCAGGCTCACAATCAGGTGATGGATACAAGCGGTTTTGTAGTTCTTGCAATAAAACTTGGTTGGGATACTCCGTTGCATTCAGAGGTTGCTGTAGCATTCCTCCAGCCAACAACGCCACCACTATCAACATCGAAAATAGATGGCTAGACTTTAAAGACACAGAGGATTTCTTATCCGGATCTGATGAGTCAGTCGGCGGCAATTTCTGTTCTAAAAATGACGAGATCTTTCCACCACCTAAAACTTTTTGACATAAACTGATTAACCACAACAATGAGAAAACAATTAAAGCAATACGCAATACTTTTACCATTAATGAAGAGAGCACAGTAACCCTCACTGACTCATCACCTGACACAGGGCCGTTCCATCCATAACTCACCTGTTGCCACATCCATTTTGGTTTACCTTTTCCAGCTTGAATGACGGCACCTGCCTCATAACTGGTATCCACATCCACTCTTTTCACTCTTGATCCTGTAATGACAATTCGTTTTTCAGCTTGAGGTTTTAGGTGTTGACTGTAAGATTTTGTTTTATATTCTTCGCTTGGGCTTTGAACAGCATCCGCTAGTACTAAATCTGGAGAACCCAACGGATAACTAGGATAATTTAATGATTGATTTCTCTCCAGCTGAGGATATAAAGTATAACGGATCTGGTTCGCTAAAAAGGGTAATAAGGTAACTATCAACAAGGCAACGCTAACCCATTTATACAGATTAAGAATCTTGGAAATTTTTCCAGTTTGAACAGTCCAAGACAAAACAAAAGCAACCACCAAATTAAACCATAAAAATATCGGCATACTCGCTTCATGATATCCCAAAAGCAAGGTAAAAAATGCAAAAAGACTACTAATCCAACCAAAAAAACGAAATACCAAAGCAATAGTGACCAACACAAAAAACAAATCAATAAGAGTCCACTGACTTACCCAATCGCCCGATGAATAATCCGCACCATGAATATTAAAAACCTTCCGACCCGGTGGAATATTTAAACTTATGCTACTGTTGGCAAAGGGAATATCCCAACCTGTGGCCTGTTGCATATTTTCACGCGACACTTCACCACTTGCCTCAATGTCTATATTCGGCGTGCGAATTTCAGCGCCGGTTCGATGTTGGTTATCATAGGTAATCAAACGAGGTTCATGATGGTTGCTTAGCTGAGTTAATACATAATTTAACTGCGTGTTAACACGCCAATTTTCCGACTTACTGCCTTTTATTTCATCAAAAAAAGAGTATTTTTCATCATCAAAACTTAACCACATTTCACGAGATAAAGATAAGGCATCTGAACCATGAGTCATGCCGCGACTACGTTCTTTGATAGTAAATTGGTCATTTCTATTTAGTACAAAATGAGGCAGCGCTTTCCACTCAGTTACAAAGCCTTGATCCGAGTCGATGGCTGCCACACCTTCAATTTGTGTAGATCGTAAGCGCTCATTGTTTTGGTAAATCCAAATTTCTTGTAAAGGCCAATCATCACCCGATTCAACAAAAGCTAAAGACTCAGGAAAATCATGAATTTTAAAAACAAGGTTTACTCGATGATTGCCAGGTTTTAACTGCATCCACAGATCACCCTGATTATCTAATCGACTATTTAGATCACCATCGACATTCATCAGTTGATAATTGTCCAAAGAAAAATGCGTCAGTTTTTGCTCCCGCGCTCGACCTGAAACATCCAAATCAATAGCAACTGTCATCAGCATTGGATGCCCATCCTTAATCAATCGGTTAACGCGAACTTTTAAAAAATCTTTTTCCTGCACCTGATTTTGACTGACATAACCCAACCAAAGAAGATTTCTGTCTCTGGTCACAAAAGGTAATGGTTTTTGGTTGACTCGCACATCAAGCAAGGCGACTTGGGATGGAATGATTAGAGACTCAGGTCGTTTTTTCCAAACAAAATCCCCAGTCACTCGGTAAGCACCTTTGGGCAATAAAACATAAGGAGCGCTATTCTCCTCCATCACTGCAACAGGATTTCCATTCACCCTCACATGCTGTGGCCACAACGAGACACTACCTGGCAAAGGAAGGCGACTTTCATCTAAAAGTGTCCAATCCTGTAAAAACTGCGCCTGAGTCTCTTCCACATCCAACGTTAAAACGCCCGGCCAAGCACATAGATGACTGTTCTTGTCACCACTTAATGCGCCATTCAAGCTCGGACATTGTCGAAAACCTTGTTGATATTGAGTCCACCCCGTCCATTGCTGTAAATTTTGAGGAATATCAATGGCCTGTACATTAAAACCAGACAAACTACAAAAGAGAAAAAATACAGAGATAAATCGTTGCAACATCACCACAATCCTTGCTAAATAGAGATTTGTTTCAGACTATCCTAAAGTGTAGCGATAGTTCAACTATTGAATGGATTTTACAGCAAATATGACTTCTTCTTGATCACCTATTAACTTTACAACCCCTTCAACTTGAGCCCGAATATCATTACCATTTAGGCTAGACAAGGTAATAACCTCTGCCTCAATACTAGGTGGTAGAGAACTTAAAATTGGTTCAAATAGCTTACCTATTCCATCCACGCCCGGCAAAAATATTAACTTAATTGCACGATCCTATTTTCCTTATAACAGTTACTTAGGCTAAATTTCGAAACCATATTCACGCTCAACACGACTGACACGAACCCGAAATGCCTTGTACCAATTTTTGGCCTTTGCCTGAACTTGCCTGTGTGCGAAATTTTGTTTCCACGCAGCTATTGCTTCAAGACTTGACCAATACGAAACCGAAATACCAATTTCTTGCCGCGCGCTTTCAAAACCAAGAAAGCCTGGTTGCTCAGACGCAAGCAATAACATTTGCTCCGCAGCTTCAGGGTAACCATTGTCACCTTCGGTTCGCACAGAAGTAAATATGACCGCAAAATAAGGTGGCTTTGGTGTTTGTG
>PCTP01000215.1:0-147 GCA_002770795.1 Gammaproteobacteria bacterium CG22_combo_CG10-13_8_21_14_all_40_8
CACTCCCTGCCCCGTGTTCTCGTTTATGGGATCTGTTGCGCAACACCCAAGACAAATAAGCTGTCATATTACTTATACCAATGAAAAAACCCATGAAATTATTCGCTCTGGGCTGGATCGTTCACCCATGTATAGTGGCGTGATTGA
>PCTP01000215.1:156-20774 GCA_002770795.1 Gammaproteobacteria bacterium CG22_combo_CG10-13_8_21_14_all_40_8
GCCAAGATATTGCCCCTCTATTGAAGATAAAGTAGTAAGGTTTGCGGATAGAAATAGTCATCAAATATTTATTGAGCCAGAAGGCTTAAATACTCAAGAGGTGTACCCTAATGGTATTTCTACCAGTTTACCCTTTGATATCCAACAAAAATTAGTGCGATCTATTGTTGGATTTGAAAACGCTCATATCACAAGGCCTGGCTATGCCATTGAATATGATTTCTTTGATCCTAGAGATTTAAAGGCTTCCCTTGAAACCAAGCACCTGCAAGGTTTATTTTTTGCTGGTCAAATTAATGGCACGACAGGTTATGAAGAAGCGGCAGCTCAGGGTTTAATTGCGGGAATGAATGCAGCCTTATTATCACAACAAAACCCCTCTTGGTCACCCAGAAGAGACCAAGCTTATATTGGGGTGTTGATTGATGATTTAATCACACGCGGCACATTGGAACCCTATCGTATGTTTACTAGTCGTGCTGAGTATCGATTATTATTAAGAGAAGATAATGCTGATTTAAGACTCACGGAAAAGGGTCATGAATTAGGATTGGTTAAAACAGATCAATGGGAGCAATTTGCCAATAAACGTGAGGCCATTGAAAAGGGATTAGATTTTCTGGATAGCACATATGTACAGCCAGATTCTGAATCTGCAAAATATTTAGAACCTAAATTAGATAAGCCATTAACGCGAGCTTATAGTTTAAAACAGTTATTAACTCGTCCAGAAATCACGGTAGAAGACTTGTTAGCGGCGCAAGTTTTGCCCACAGAATACCATTCTCAGGAACAGGTGGCGAAGTCAGTTTGTGATCAAATTGAAGTACAGGTTAAATATGCTGGTTACATTGACAGACAACAACAAGATATTATGCGACAACTAAAACAGGAAAACACGCTGATCCCCAATGATTTCAACTATGCAATTGTTTCTGGGTTATCGAACGAGGTGGTACAAAAGCTAACCAGTGCAAAACCAGAAACTATAGCCCAGGCTTCAAGAATATCTGGAATAACACCAGCTGCGATTTCCTTGATATTGGTAACATTAAAGAAGCACAAACTGCTTAAAAATCAAGATACAGAAGTTAAGAGCGCGTAATGGCGTCAATAGAAGAAAAAATCAGCAAACTTTGTGTTCAACTCCCCTTTGATATTGAACCCTCGAAAATTAAACTCTTGGTTCAATATATCCATCAACTAATGCGCTGGAATAAAGCCTATAATCTCACCGCCATTCGGGATGTGGATAAGATGATTACGCATCATATTATGGACTCTTTGGCGGTAGCGCCTTTTATTCAGGGAGAATATATAGCAGATATTGGTACAGGCGCTGGGATACCTGGCATACCCTTGGCCATATTATTTCCACAAAAAAAATTCTTATTGGTTGATAGCAATGGCAAAAAAACCCGATTCATTCAACAATTTTGTTATGAATTCCAAATAAAAAACGTTGAAGTCAGCCATGCTCGAGTTGAAGATGTAGAGAAAAAAGTAGATAGTGTGGTTTCTCGGGCTTTTGCCTCCTTGCTAGATATGGTACAACATTGCCGGCATCTCATTGCAGATAATCCAACTGGGCTATTTCAAGCCTTAAAGGGGAAGTTTCCAGAGCAAGAAATAGAACAGCTTCCAAAAGATGTAGAAGTGGTTTTTAGTCAAGAAATCACCGTGCCCGGTTTAGATGCCAAAAGACATCTATTAAATTTAGTGATTAAGAAACTTTGGCAATAAAAAACATAAATTAGCTAATTGGGGAAAAGTTGTGGCACGTATTATTGCAGTGACAAATCAAAAAGGTGGCGTAGGAAAGACCACAACCAGTATTAACCTGGCGGCTTCATTAGCAGCAACTGGCCGTAGGGTTTTGCTATTGGATATGGATCCACAGGGAAATACTACGATGGGATCGGGTGTTGACAAAAACGATCTTGAGTTTTCCGTTTTTGATGTGTTAGTGGGATCTGCCGCGATAAAAGAAGTCATGGTGAATGCTGAGCAATCAGGTTATTACATTGTTCCAGCAAATGGAGATCTCACCGCTGCTGAAGTACATCTCCTCAGCATGGAAAACAAAGAACATCGTTTAAAGAACGCCTTAACTCTAGCAAAAAATGAATTTGATTATATTTTTATCGACTGCCCTCCCTCGTTAAATATGCTGTCCGTCAACGCCATGGTTGCGGCAGATTCGCTAATTATACCCATGCAATGCGAATATTTCGCCTTGGAAGGTTTATCGGCATTATTATCCACCATCGATCAAATTACAGAATCGCATAACCCTAATCTACAGATAGAAGGATTAGTAAGGACAATGTATGATCCTAGGAATCGTCTATGTACAGAGGTTTCTGCACAGCTCCAAGAGCATTTTGGTGATAAGGTTTATAGAACACCTATCCCAAGAAACGTCAGAATAGCGGAAGCACCAAGTTATGGATTGCCCGCCATGTATTATGATAAAACCTCCAGAGGTTCAAGGGCTTATATGGCTTTAGCGGAAGAAGTGATTAAAACAGAACTCGCCAGAGAACCCGCATAAAAACGATTCCAAACAACAAGAAATAATAAACTTTAAAAGAAGGGAATATCCCATGGTAAAAAAATCAGGTTTAGGTCGAGGCTTAGATGCATTGTTGACCAAAAAACGTGCGGCAAGCGTGGGATCAGATATAAAAGAAGAGATCGCACATCCACAAAGTTTTGATGAACTGAAAAACACCGATCGATTACTTAATTTACCTATAGAATTTATGCGACGTGGTAAGTATCAGCCACGCAGAGACATGACAGAAGAAGGTTTAGAAAACCTCGCCATGTCTATTTCGCAGCAAGGTGTTATCCAGCCAATTGTGGTTCGAGAAATTAGCAAAGACAATTACGAAATTATTGCTGGTGAAAGACGGTGGAGAGCCTCTCAACGGGCTGGCTTAACCGAGATCCCATCAATTATACGTCAAGTCCCAGATGAAGCCGCTATTGCTATGGCGTTGATTGAAAATATACAACGGGAAGATTTAAATGCCATAGATGAAGCTTTTGCCTTAAAAAGGCTAATGGATGAGTTTGGCTTAACCCATCAACAAACAGCGGATGCTGTGGGAAAATCCAGAACTACAGTTACTAACCTAATGCGTTTACTCAACCTCAATGAAGATGCCAGGTTATTAGTAGAAAGAGGTGATCTAGAAATGGGCCATGCCCGAGCACTTTTGGCATTGTCGGGAAATGAACAATCACAAGTGGCCAAAACCGTGGTTTCAAAAGGATTAACGGTTCGAGAAACAGAAAAATTGATTAGAAAAGTGTTAAATCCAGTGGTTGCAGTTAAAAGAGAAATAGATACAGATACTCAATATTTGGAAAAAAGATTATGTGAATATTTTAGTGCACCCATACAACTTAACCATACGGCCAAAGGCAAGGGAGACATTAGGATTCACTACAATTCTTTAGATGAACTCGATGGAATTTTAAAGAGATTGGGGTTAGAGCAAGAATAAAGAATAAAAAAGCACAAAATTTAAACAAAATAGTGATAAATGCTTAGATTTTGTTGCCTTAAATAGTGCTTTTCCGTATAATTCGGCCGTCAGTAAAATTACAATTGAGAACGATTCTCAATTAGAGGTTCAGGGGTACAGTTTGTATCGTAATGAGACAACAAATTGTCGTGAAAGGTACAAAATATGAATAAGAAGGCCCTAACCCAGCAAGGTATGAAACTTGCCCTGAAGGTTGTTGCATCACAGATCATTCTTGTTTGTATTGCCGCCCTACTGATGTTATTTGCAAAAGATTCAGCTGGATATTCGCTATTAGTTGGGGGTGGTATTGCAATCATCCCCAATTTTTATTTTGCCCTAAAGGCTTTTCAATATGCTGGAGCAAATCAGGCACAGCAGGTGGTTGCTTCGCTGTATTTAGGAGAAGCAATTAAAGTATTGTTGACCGTTGTATTTTTTATTGCAGCGTTCAAATGGTTAGTGGTTACACCCGGTCCTTTGTTTTTGGGCTATGCATTGGCTTTAGTAATGAACTGGCTAGCGCTGGCAATATTTAAAAAATCGCATCAGTAAAAGGTTTAGTGATCATGAGCGAAGTAGAACATGAGTTGACAAGTGGAAGCTATATCAAGCATCACTTGACTAATTTACAAGTTTGTAAAACCGAAACCGGCATGCAATGGGGTCCTGAAGCCTGTGCGGGTAACTTTAAAACGGTTAACCTGGACACCTTGGGTTTTGGTATTCTATTAGGGGTTATATTCCTTTCACTATTTAGACGAGTTGCTAAAAACGCCACAACAGGTGTTCCAGGTAGGCTTCAAGCTTTCATCGAAATCGTTTATGAATATGTGAATAACAGCGTGATTGAATCCTTTCACGGTAAAAGCCGCTTAATTGCACCTTTAGCATTAACGATTTTCGTTTGGATTATTCTGATGAACACCATGGATATTATTCCAGTGGATTTGTTCCCTTGGGCTGCTGAACATATGGGTGTGAGCCATTTGAAGATAGTTCCTTCTACAGATCCAAACATTACATTTGGTTTATCGATTTCCGTATTCTTGCTGATTATTTTCTACAGTATAAAAATTAAAGGTGTTGGTGGCTTTTTGAAAGAGCTTGCTTTCCAACCCTTCGGTAAATGGATGCTTCCTTTTAACTTGATTTTGGAAGGCGTAAATTTATTAGCAAAGCCTGTTTCTTTAGCATTACGACTTTTCGGTAACCTATATGCAGGGGAATTGTTATTTTTGCTGATTGCACTGTTGCTAACAGCAGGACCTTTAGGATTTGTAGGTGGTGCTATTGCACAGATGGGGTGGGCGATATTCCACTTATTGGTCATTTGGCTACAAGCTTTTATTTTCATGATGTTAACCATCGTGTATCTGAGCATGGCTTGTGAAGAACATTAATTTTCAAACAATAACTTTTAATTTTTAACTTTTATAACTGGAGACAACAATGGAAACAATCTTAGCTTTCACGGCACTCGGTGTAACTTTAATCTTAGGATTGGGCGCACTAGGTACAGCAATCGGCTTCGGTCTTTTAGGTGGAAAATTCCTAGAAGCAACTGCAAGACAACCTGAATTAGCCCCTATGTTACAAGTAAAAATGTTCTTGGTTGCTGGTCTTGTTGACGCGGTAACAATGATTGGTATTGGTATCGGTATGTGGTTTACTTTTGCAAGTCCTTACTTAGCGGCACTTCAAGGTTAATCCACTGAAATTTAAACAGTCAGGAGTAACCCAATGAATATCAATATGACATTGATTTTAGAGATGATCGTTTTCGCAGGTTTCGTATTCTTTTGTATGAAATTTGTATGGCCTCCTTTGATGGCTGCTATTGAAGAACGTCAAAATAAAATTGCTGAAGGCTTAGCTGCTGCAGAACGCGGTTCTCAAGACAGAGAATTAGCTAAACGTGAAGCGGCAAATCTTTTACGTGAAGCTAAATTACAAGCGGCAGAAATCGTAGAGCAAGCCAATAAACGCCATTCACAAGTTGTAGAATCTGCTAAAGGTGATGCAAAAATTGAAGCTGACCGTATAAAAGCGGGCGCAATGGCAGAATTAGATCAGGAAATGAATCGAGCTAAAGAATCTTTACGTGCACAATTAGCAGGCTTAGCCGTAGCTGGTGCAGAAAAAATTCTAGAACGAAGCATTAACGCGCAAGATCATCAAGACCTGTTAAATAAACTGGCAGAGCAAATCTAAAGGTAACTGTGATGGCAGAACTTAACACCCTAGCACGACCTTACGCGAAAGCAGCATTTGAGTTTGCACTTGAATCTGGGAATTTGGACGTATGGTCTCAGGCATTGAGTCTTGCTGCCTTTATAGCAGACGATTCGCAAGTTAAAGATTTATTAAGCAACCCTTCGGTGAATGCAGAGCAGTTGGTTAAATTGTTTGTTGCCATTATGAATGACAACTTAAAGGGTGAAGTTACCGATGAAAAAATCGTTAATTTCCTAAAAACTCTTTCTACAAACAATCGATTGTCAACTTTAACTGCCATTGCAAAACAATTTGAAACTTTTAAAGCAAACCATGAAAAAACGGTGAATGTTGAATTAACATCAGCGGTTGCTCTGACTTCAGAACAACAAACGCTTTTTATCAGCAAACTTGAAAGCAAATTGGGCCGAAAGGTAACCATTATAAATCATATTGACGCCAGCGTAATCGGAGGCTTGTTAGTGAAGGCCGAAGATTTGGTGATTGATGGAACGGTACGTGGCAAAATTGCCAAACTTACTGAAACCCTACTCTTTTAAATAGGAATACAGAGCATGAGCATGCAACTGAATCCCTCAGAAATTAGTGAACTAATCAAAAAACGAATCAGTGATTTTGAAGTAGTTTCTGAAGCTAGAAATGAAGGCACAATTGTTAGTGTGTCTGATGGTATTATCCGTATTCACGGCTTGGCTGAGGTCATGCAAGGTGAAATGATAGAACTTCCAGGTGGTCGTTATGCACTTGCCATGAACCTTGAGCGCGACTCTGTTGGTGCGGTGGTATTAGGTGATTATGACGGTATCGTTGAAGGTCAATCGGCTAAATGTACCGGCCGAATCCTTGAAGTTCCGACTGGTGAGGCCCTATTAGGCCGTGTTGTGGATGCATTGGGTAATCCAATTGATGGAAAAGGCCCAATCGACGCCAAACAAACCTCTCCAGTAGAAAAAGTTGCCCCGGGCGTAATTGCCCGTCAATCTGTTGATCAACCCGTTCAAACGGGTATCAAGTCCATTGACGCGATGATTCCTGTTGGACGCGGTCAACGTGAATTGATTATTGGTGACCGTCAAACGGGTAAAACAGCG
This sequence comes from Gammaproteobacteria bacterium CG22_combo_CG10-13_8_21_14_all_40_8, assembly GCA_002770795.1. Taxonomy (GTDB): domain Bacteria; phylum Pseudomonadota; class Gammaproteobacteria; order Enterobacterales; genus 21-14-all-40-8. The sequence continues at coordinate 7,022 of PCTP01000215.1, forward strand.
ATTGCGATTGATGCGATTATCAATCAAAAAGGCACAGGCGTTCCTTGTATTTATGTGGCGATTGGTCAAAAAGCTTCAACTGTTGCAAACATCGTTCGTAAATTAGAAGAACATGACGCCATGAAGCACACCATCGTTGTTGCTGCAACCGCTTCTGAATCTGCTGCATTACAATATATTGCGCCATTTTCAGGTTGTACAATGGGCGAGTTTTTCCGTGACCGCGGCGAAGACGCTTTAATTGTATATGATGACTTAACCAAGCAAGCTTGGGCATATCGTCAAATTTCCTTGTTGTTACGCCGTCCACCAGGACGTGAAGCCTATCCAGGTGACGTATTCTATTTACACTCTCGTTTGTTAGAGCGTGCTGCACGTATCAATGCTGAATATGTAGAAAAAATTACCCATGGCGCAGTAAAAGGCAAAACTGGTTCATTGACCGCATTGCCAATTATTGAGACTCAAGCGGGTGACGTATCTGCTTTCGTACCAACCAACGTAATTTCGATTACTGACGGTCAGATCTTCCTTGAAACAGACTTATTTAACGCCGGTATTCGTCCAGCGGTAAATGCGGGTCTATCGGTTTCTCGTGTGGGTGGTGCTGCTCAGACTAAAATTATTAAAAAGCTAGGTGGTGGTATTCGTTTAGCATTAGCTCAGTATCGTGAATTGGCGGCATTCGCTCAGTTCGCATCTGACTTAGATGAAGCAACCAGAGCACAGCTAGAGCACGGTCAACGTGTGACTGAATTGATGAAGCAAAAGCAATACAGTCCATTAAATGTTGCAGAAATGGCAACATCATTGTATGCCGCTGAACATGGCCATTTGAAAAGTGTTGAATTGCACAAAATCGGCGCTTTTGAAGAAGCCTTGTTAGATTATGCTAATCGTGAATTTGCTGACTTAATGAAAAACATTAATGACACCGCAAACTTTAACGATGAAACTAAAGCCGAGTTAGAAAAATTGGTGACTTCTTTTAAAGAAACCCAAACTTGGTAAGCCCATATTGGGGGGTGTTTTAAATGAATACCCCTCAAACTTTAATTAACCGAAACGGATAAGTTTATGGGAAGCGCAAAAGAGATTAGAACCAAAATTGGGGGTATTAAAAACACCCAAAAAATCACTAAAGCCATGGAAATGGTGGCAGCCAGTAAAATGCGTAAGGCGCAGGATCGTATGACTGCAGCCCGTCCTTATGCTTTACACGCACGAAAAGTGATTCATCACGTTGCAGAAGCCAAATTAGAATATACCCACCCTTTCACCATAGATAGAGAGGTGAGCCGTGTGGGATATATTGTGATTTCGACGGATCGAGGCTTATGTGGTGGTTTAAATATTAACGCCTTTAAAGCGGCAATCAATCATATGAAAAGCTGGTCTGATCAAGGTGTAGACATCGATCTTTGCCTTATTGGGCAAAAGGCGGCCTCTTTTTTCCAACGTGTTGGTGGAAGAGTTGTCAGTGCAACTTCTCATTTAGGCGATCAACCGCTTTTAGCTGATCTGATTGGTTCTGTTAAAGTGATGTTAGATGCATTTGAAGAAGGTAAAATTGATAGATTATATGTAATCTACAATACTTTTGTGAACACCATGAGCCAAAAGCCGATGGTTGAGCAAATATTGCCTTTGCCACAGGCAGAAGATGACGAAAAAATGGCCAATCATTCCTGGGATTATTTATATGAGCCAGAGGCCAAAGAGTTGTTAGATATGTTGTTAACAAGATTTATCGAAGCACAGGTTTACCAGGGTGTGGTTGAGAATATTGCTTGTGAAATGGCTGCTAGAATGGTCGCGATGAAGTCTGCAACAGACAACGCAGGTGGTATCATTGACGATTTACAATTGATATACAACAAAGCTCGACAAGCTGCAATTACTCAAGAGTTGAGTGAAATCGTAGCAGGCGCAGCCGCAGTTTAGCGACTAACGAATTTTAAGGTTAAAGGCTTAGAGGATACATAGAGATGAGTACCGGTAGCATAGTAGAAATTATTGGAGCGGTTGTAGACGTTGAGTTTCCCCGTGACAGCGTTCCGAAAGTATATGACGCATTGATGATCACTGAAAATCAATTGACTTTAGAAGTACAACAGCAATTAGGCGGCGGTGTCGTTCGTTGTATTGCAATGGGTGCATCTGAAGGCTTGAAAAGAGGTTCTGAGGTGAGTAACACAGGCGCCCCAATCAATGTACCTGTTGGCGAAAAAACTTTGGGTCGAATCATGGATGTTTTAGGGAACCCCATTGATGAAAAAGGTCCAATTGGCGCAGAAACAACCATGCCTATTCACAGAAAGGCACCCAGTTATGCAGAACAAGCCGCAGCCAACGAATTGCTAGAAACTGGCATCAAAGTGATCGACTTGATTTGTCCATTTGCCAAAGGTGGTAAAGTGGGCTTATTCGGTGGTGCTGGTGTGGGTAAAACGGTCAACATGATGGAGCTTATCCGTAACATCGCCGCTGAGCATAGTGGTTATTCAGTATTTGCTGGTGTGGGTGAAAGAACTCGTGAAGGTAACGACTTTTATCATGAAATGACAGATTCAAACGTTATTGATAAAGTATCCTTGGTTTACGGTCAGATGAACGAGCCTCCAGGAAACAGATTGCGCGTTGCGTTAACGGGTTTAACCATGGCGGAAAAATTCCGTGACGAAGGCCGTGATGTATTGTTGTTTATTGACAACATTTATCGTTACACCTTAGCGGGAACAGAAGTATCTGCCCTGTTAGGACGTATGCCATCAGCGGTAGGTTACCAGCCTACATTGGCTGAAGAAATGGGTGCTCTACAAGAGCGTATCACTTCAACTAAAACAGGTTCTATAACATCAATTCAGGCTGTCTATGTACCTGCGGACGATTTAACTGACCCCTCTCCAGCAACGACATTCGCTCACTTGGACGCAACAGTTGTATTGTCACGTCAAATTGCAGAATTAGGTATTTACCCTGCGATTGACCCACTTGACTCAACTTCTCGACAGCTTGATCCATTAGTGATCGGTGAAGAGCATTATGATGTGGCTCGTGGTGTTCAGTCAGTATTACAGCGTTATAAAGAGTTGAAAGATATTATCGCGATTTTGGGTATGGACGAATTATCAGAAGAAGATAAACTTTCTGTCACTCGTGCTCGTAAAATACAAAGATTCTTGTCACAGCCTTTCTTCGTCGCAGAAGTATTTACGGGTTCTCCAGGAAAGTACGTCTCTTTGAAAGATACCATTGCTGGATTTAAAGGTATTTTAGGGGGTGAATTCGACCATTTACCAGAACAAGCCTTCTACATGGTTGGTTCAATCGACGAAGTCCTTGAAAAAGCTAAAAAACTGTAACGGGAGTAGGATATGGCGATGACAACCCATTTGGACATCGCCAGTGCCGAGGAGCAATTGTTCTCCGGTCTGGTCGAGATGGTAATTGCAAAGGGTATTATGGGAGAGCTAGGTATTACTCCTCAACATGCTCCTTTGTTAACAGCACTAAAGCCAGGCCCTGTTCGAGTTATCCTTCAGGGTGGTGAAGAGGCTGCGTTTTATGTATCTGGTGGTATGTTAGAGGTTCAACCCTCTTTAATTACTATTTTGGCAGATACAGGTATTCGAGCCGAAGATATTGACGAAGCTGCAGCATTGTTAGCCAAAGAAAAAGCAGAAAAAACACTGTCTGATCAATCTACACAGATTGAATACTCAGTGGCAACAGCTGAATTAGCAGAAGCGGTTGCGCAACTCAGAACACTACAAGCTTTACGAAAAAAAGCGGGTCGTTCTTAATTGTTGGCTGAATAGCCTTTTGGCCGTAGTATACAATTGTGCATCCATTCAGTTTAAATAAAATCAGTTTAAATAAAAAAGGTGGCTTTATGCCGCCTTTTTTATTGGTTATAAGTTAAATAAGTACATATAGGATTATTGGAATGAAACAGAATCAATCCATATCAGCCATTATTCTAGCCGCAGGCAAAGGAACACGCATGTGTTCCGATCTTCCCAAAGTTCTGCATCCTATTGCAGGCAAGCCCATGCTACATCATGTGCTGGACAGCTCCTTAAAACTAGCTAAAGAGTTGCATGTGGTATATGGACATGGTGCAGAACAAGTCAAAAAAGAAACAACAGAATATCATTGTCATTGGCACTTTCAAAAAGAGCAACTGGGCACAGCACATGCGGTATCTCAGGCCATAGATGCAGTGGATGAATCAAGCATAGCACTAATCTTATATGGAGACGTCCCACTTATTCGATCCGAAACATTGATAGAGTTGGTAGATTTAGTGGGTGAAGAATCTATTGGATTGTTATCGGTGGTATTAGATGATCCTACAGGCTATGGACGTATTGTGCGAGACGATAAAGATGTAGTTTGCGCAATTGTAGAGCAAAAAGATGCCGATGCAACGACCTTGAAAATTAATGAAGTCAATACCGGTATTATGGCTCTACCCGCCCTGCAATTAAACCAATGGTTAAAACAAATAAGCAATAAAAATGCACAGAATGAATATTACCTAACCGATATCATAGATATTGCGGTAAAAAATGGGTTTATAGTGAAGACATTAATTGCCAAAGATACATTTGAAGTTGAAGGCGTCAATAATCGTCAGCAACAAGCGCGATTAGAACGCCATCAACAAATGCGATTAGCCAATGAGTTAATGCGAAAAGGTGTGACAATACTCGATCCTGCCAGAATTGATATTCGAGGCACCTTAGAATGCGGTAGAGATGTTGTTATTGATGTCAACGTGGTGTTTGAAGGGAACTGTATTTTAGGTGATGGAGTCTATATAGGGCCGAATTGTGTTATTCACCAGAGTCAAATTGATGCAGGCAGTAAAATACAGGCAAACTGTGTGATCGATCAATCTAAACTCGGCAAAATGACCACCATTGGCCCCTTCGCTAGACTGCGTCCTGGTACTCAATTGGATGAAGCTGTCCATGTCGGTAATTTTGTCGAAATTAAGAAAAGTCATTTGGGTGAGGGCACAAAAGTGGGGCATTTAAGTTACTTGGGCGATGCGACCATCGGTAAGGATGTGAATGTAGGCGCTGGCACCATTACCTGTAATTACGATGGCGTGAACAAACATCAAACTATTATTGAAGATAGAGTTTTTGTGGGATCAGATACCCAGCTAGTAGCGCCCGTGACCATTCATCAAGATGTGACCATTGGCGCAGGTACCACAGTCACAGCAGATGTAGAGGCTAATTCACTGGTCATTAGCCGAGTTAAACAAAGACAAATTGCTCATTGGGTAAAACCCAAAAAGAACTAGATGTAAAAATTTGGTACAAAGAATTAGACTATAGCGAGAAATAATATGTGTGGAATCGTCGGTGCAATTGCTCAAAGAGATATCTCCCCTATCCTGCTAGAAGGATTAAGACGATTGGAATATCGTGGATATGACTCTGCAGGTGTGGCCATCTTATCCCCAGAAAACAATTTGCAAAAACTACGTTGTTTGGGTAAGGTCTCTGGCCTAAATGAATTGGCCATCAACACCCCATTACTCGGTGGATTAGGAATTGCTCACACGCGTTGGGCAACCCATGGTGAACCGAGTGAGCTAAATGCACACCCGCACACATCAAATGAAACTTTAGCCGTTGTCCATAATGGCATTATCGAAAATCATCATCCATTAAGAGAAGAACTCAAAGCGCTAGGTTATACATTTCAATCGGAAACAGACACCGAAGTCATTGCTCACCTCATTCACCATCAACTCACCAAAGAAACATCACTATTACAAGCGGTTCAAAAAACATTAGCGCGATTAAAAGGTGCTTATAGCATTGCGGTGATTGATAAGAACTACGCTGATCAAATCATTGTGGCGCGAGAAGGATCACCCTTAGTCATTGGATTAGGGATTGGTGAAAATTTCATCGCCTCAGATCAACTGGCTCTTTTGCCTGTTACCAGACGCTATATCTATTTAGAAGAAGGAGATGTGGCCAAGGTGACTCGTGATAGTTACGAAATTTATGACGTGACTGGTAAGCCCGTAGACAGAAGTTCTTTTGAATCTGATGCCGATAATGAAGCGACAGACAAAGGTCAATTCCGTCACTTTATGTTAAAAGAAATTTTCGAACAACCCAAGGCGGTGGCGGATTCGCTGGAAGGTCGTATTGTTGATAATAAACTGATGTCAGAAACCTTCGGCCCTAAAGCCTTAGAAATTTTCCCTCATGTAGAGCGCGTTCAAATTGTGGCTTGTGGCACCAGTTTCAATGCGGGTATGGTGGCCAAATATTGGTTAGAAGAACTAGCACAAATTCCTTGTCAGGTAGAGGTTTCCAGCGAAATTCGTTACAGAAAATCCTTTGTCGACAAAAACACCCTATTCTTAACTATCAGCCAGTCAGGAGAAACCGCAGATACTTTAGCGGCACTACGCAATAGTAAAAAACTAGGTTATTTAGCTTCGCTAACGGTTTGCAATGTTGCAGCCTCTTCTTTAGTTCGAGAATCAGATTTACGCTTAATGACTCGTGCAGGTGTAGAAATTGGCGTCGCGTCCACCAAAGCATTTACCACCCAGTTGGCCTGCTTGATGTTGGTAGTTGTTGCCTTGGGACGATACAAAGGCATGTCAGAAGCTAGGGCTGAGCAGTTAATGATAAAACTGCAACAACTGCCTAGAGAGATCCAACAAATGTTGTTGTTGGATTCACAAATTGCCCTACTGGCCGAAGATTTTTCAGATAAACAACACGCCCTATTCTTAGGACGCGGAAGCCAATACCCCATCGCGGTGGAAGGCGCATTAAAACTCAAAGAGATCTCCTATATTCATGCAGAGGCCTACCCTTCTGGCGAGTTAAAACACGGCCCACTCGCCTTAGTTGATCCAGACATGCCCATTATCACCATATTACCCAACGACGAGTTATTGGATAAAAGTAGTTCCAATCTAGAAGAAGTGAAGGCCAGAGGTGGACAACTCTATGTATTTGCCGATGAAACTATCAACTACACCGCATCAAAAAATGTAAAGGTCATCTCACTACCGAAAGCGGATCCTATTTTAGCTCCTATAGTCTATATTATTGCGCATCAATTATTGTCATATCATGTGGCCGTGTTGAAAGGAACTGATGTCGATCAGCCTAGAAATTTGGCGAAGTCTGTGACGGTGGAGTGAGGTTAATCTAAAACTAAGAATGTCCTTGGTTTATTGTGGTTCATAGATATTTAAAATCTTTACAAACCATGGAACCACCGAGGACACCGAGAGCACAGAGAAAACAGTGGGCGGATATTTTGAAATTACGATATTTGAATTTGAGAGTTTTAATATCTTATTATGCTAATACTTTGCCCTGTTCACACACAAATAGCTACAAACCGTATTATTGAACACCCGAAACAAAACAATGAAAACCTCGGTGCTCTCTGTGTTCTCTGTGGTTCATTGATCTTTAATATCTTTACAAACCATGGAACCACCGAGGGCACCGAGAGCACAGAGAAAACAGTGGGCGGATATTTTAAAGCCGGGAGTGTCTGCTCAAGAGTATTCTTTAAAAAGTATGCCAAAACGTAAGAAGATATCACTACAGTTTATGTGCGCCATATAGGCATACAAATTGACAGATGAGCTGATGTATGCCATAGTGACACCTAAGTTATTATTTAGAAAAATAAAGGTGAATCTATGGCGACTAACGCAGAACGTAAAGAAACCCGTCTAGTTGCACGTACTTCAGCTGAAATTCAAGAAATTATACAGCGTGCGGCTGATTATTCTGGAGCAACATTGTCACAATTTCTAATAGATTCAGCTATGGAAAAAGCTCGCAATGTGATTGAACGCACTGAAACCTTGCACTTATCTATGGCGGGTGCTGATGCTTTGTGTCATGCATTAGAAAACCCACCAAAAGCGAGCGATAAATTGATCAATGCAGCGCAGCGTTATAAGGATACGGTGAATGTCGGTAATCATTGAGGAAATTACTCGTCACCATAACCGCAAAAGCTTTGATTGTGGTGTAGATGAGTTAAATCAGTTCTTACGGCATCAAGCTAGGCAGAAAACCGCCAAGCAAATTTCAAAAACATACGTAGCCTGCAAAGCAGCTGAACCAAGCAACATTATGGGTTTTCACACCCTGACAGGCTATTCAGTAACAACCCCTCCCGCCCACAAAATTTACAAAAAATATCCCCAACCACTCAATGCGGTTAAACTAGCTCGACTTGCCGTGGCTAACAGGTACCAGAAACAACACTTAGGCGAAAAGTTATTAATTGATGTTATTTATCGAACGGTATTAGTTGCCGAACAAATTTCAGCGATAGGATTATATGTGGATCCTATGACTCCAGAAGTTATTCCATTTTATCAGCAATATGATTTTTTGCCGGCTGAACCTGATAACCCTTTGCACCTTGAAATGTGGCTTCCCATAAAAACCTGTATTGAAGTTGTTTCTAGCTTACTGTGATTTAAAACCACGGGTATATACTAATAATTGAACCACAGATGACACCGAGAGCACAGAGAAAGCAGTGGACTGATATTGTGAAGTTGTGTGAGTGCTTGTCGTTAACAAAGCATCTTGGGACAAGCATCTTGAGACACCCATTTCTTTTTTTTGACAACAAACCCCAGATTGTCAAAAAAAATGGGTGTCTCAATGAACAACCCTAATTATTAAAGGAAATTAATCACCTAATTTCCTGTCCGAGTTCTGGGGGCCACTTCTGTTATATGATTTGCCGTCGTATCAAGGGAACTGCACCCGTTTGAGTTTTTCATATCTCTTCGGATTTTTTCTGTGTTAATTTTCAATGATTTCATTTTGATGGTGTTTGGTGAGTTCTTATTAACAATTTTCGGCTTCAATTATAACTAATGTGTCCCAAGATGCTCCTCTTCTGAAACTTGGAAAGAAATGGGTGTCCTAATGTAGTGTAACAACCATTTATTTTTACCAACAATCGCAAGTCCACAGGTAGTATATTTATACTTCTTTTTCAATAGGTTATCCTAAATATTTGCGTATTTTTGCTATTTTTTCGATTAGCAACTAAGCTTAACAGGGGTTTTTGGATTTTTTTGAGTTTTCATTAAACCCTAGAGAGGCGGTATCTGTATTTTGAGCTCAAAAATTGAGTGGTAAAGATACCCTAGAAAAATAAAACATACATATTTTTGGGGAATAAAATGACGCATAAGTTTAAAATCAGCAGTTTAACTACTGCGATTGGCCTTGCTATTTTTTCATTTTCCGCTTATGCGGCCGATGATGAAAAAGATCAGGAAAAAGCCAAGGATAAAGATGACAATAAGGTGGTAATTATTGGATCAAGAGCTGCACCACGCTCAGTAACAGACTCCGCCGTACCCGTTGATGTGATTTCAGCAGATGACTTTAAAAGAAATGGCTCTCCCGATATGCCCACAATGATTCAAAATCTTGTGCCTTCTTTTAACGTAAACGATCAACCAATCAATGATGCAGCCACGCTTGTGAGACCCGCGAATCTAAGAGGCTTAGCTTCGGATCAAACATTAGTACTGGTCAATGGTAAACGTAGACATCGTTCTGCTGTAATTACTTTTCTTGGAGGAGGTCTCTCTGATGGTGCCCAAGGGCCTGATCTTTCCGTTATCCCTACATCAGCCATTCAAGCCGTAGAAGTACTAAGAGATGGCGCATCCGCTCAATATGGTTCAGATGCCATAGCGGGCGTACTAAACTTTCGCTTAAAGGAAAGTTCAGAAGGTGGTTCCATGGAGCTGAAAACTGGCCAGTATTTCGAAGGTGATGGAGATACCGTACAAGTTTCTGGCAACGTAGGTCTTCCTCTCACGGATAAAGGTTTTTTTAACTTTAGTTATGAATATAAAGAAGCAGATGCCACCAGTCGCAGTGTACAAAGATCCGATGCTGCTGATCTCATTGCTGCAGGCAATACCGATGTCCCACAATTAGCCCAGATCTGGGGATCTCCTGAAATCAAAGAAGATTTAAAACTCTTTTTTAATTCAGGTATTGATCTCACTAAAGATGACAAATATCGTGAAGCCTACATGTTTGCTAATTATGCCGAGCGTGAAATAGAAGGTGGATTTTACTATCGTAACCCACATAATCGAGGAGGAGTGAATGATGGCGGTGTAGATGCCAATGGAAACCAATTATTACTGGTGGGTGATCTCACTGATGACTTGAGTGGTAATTGCCCAACTAACATCCAGGTGGGTGACAATGTTCTCACGAATCCAGACTATATTAACAATGTCGCCAATAACCCCAATTGTTTTGCATTTAATGAAATACTGCCTGGCGGCTTTACCCCAAGATTCGGTGGTATCGTTACCGATATGTCTTTAGTCATGGGCACCAAAGGTGATTTTACTCATGATGTTTCCTACGACATTAGTGGTTCTATAGGTTATAGCAATGTTGAATTTTTAATCAGCAATACCATTAATCCCTCATTAGGCCCTGATACCCCCAGTTCATTTAGTCCAGGTCAATATCAGCAAAGAGAACAAACCTTTAACTTTGATCTCACCAAACCAATTGATGTTGAAGGGATGGATGAGCCCATTTATTTGGCTGGTGGATTTGAATATCGCCATGAAACATTCCAAATCACAGCAGGAGATACTGCTTCATTTGAAGTTGGGCCACTGGCCTCACAAGGATTTGGCATCGGCTCGAATGGATTTCCAGGATTTAAACCTCAGGATCAGGGTGAATTCTCACGTCATAATTTTGCATTTTACTTAGACTCAGAAATTCATCCCAACGAAGATTGGATGATCGGCCTAGCAGTTCGCTACGAAGACTTCTCTGACTTTGGCAGCACCACAAAAGGAAAAATATCATCTCGATATCAATTAAGTGGTGGATGGGCACTAAGAGGCGCATATAGCACTGGATTTAGAGCGCCAACAGTTGGTCAAAGTAATGTCCGAAATGTGACAACCGCTTTTGGCCCTAATGGATTAGAAGATCAAGCGACATTACCTCCAACGAATCCAATATCCATTCAAAAAGGTGCAACGGCGTTAAAGCCTGAGGAATCTAAAAGTTATAGCATAGGTTTGGCAGCAGATTTAGAGAATGGATTTTTCATCACTTTGGATTACTTCAATATCGAAGTAACGGATAGGCTCAGCCAAACATCCGCCCTCGCTTTATCGCAAACAGATATCGACGCCCTGCTGGCTCAAGGCATTACCGATGCAACAAGTTTTTCCAGCGTCAAATACTTCACTAATGATTTTGATACCACCACCCAGGGTATCGATTTAGTGGCAAGTTATGATATGGAAATGTTAGGAGGAGAGACCCGTATGTCTTTGGCTGCTAACTGGACGGACACACAGGTAGATAGCTTTAATCCAGATAACATTAATGCAGCAAAAGTACAGATGTTAGAGGATAATCTTCCAGCCTATCGAGTCAGTTATACGGCTAATCATAGTAATGGTAACTGGAGCATTCTAGCAAGAGTTAACTACTTTGGTAAGTTCTTTGAAGATCACCTAGACGCTGGAGGAGATCTTCCTATCTTTGCAGGTTCAGAAATCACAGTAGATAGTGAAGTCGGTTATGCATTTACCGATCAGCTCACTTTTGCAATTGGTGCCAAAAACCTTCTGGATAACACACCAGACCGAAACCCTTGGGATTTTGTGGTGGGTTCAAAATACCCAACAACAGCCCCAATAGGAATCAATGGTGGCTTCTATTATGCTCGACTGGTATATAATTACTAAAAAATGAAGAAAAAAAACCCCTTTTTAGGGGTTTTTTTTCCTTTATACGACTTCTATTCAATAGACTGAATGGGCATCATCTCTTCTGAACATTCTTTAAAAATCATCGCCTCACAACCTTGGCAAGTATTTTTGTTTAATTTTTGATAGAGTGTGGACAGAGCCATTGTCTTGGAGTCAAAGAAATGATCTTCCCCAACATTCTGAATAAATGAAGATTTGATAGCAAACTGATACACCGACATTTTTAACCCCACAAAATAGGAGCATCTTGGGGACCCCCATTCCTTTTTTGACAACATACCCCAGCTTGTCAAAAAAAAGAAATGGGTGTCCCAATGAATTCACCAATGAATTCCAATGAATTGTTTTTATGGTGATTTGCAAATTGCCGGTAAGGTTATATGATTTGCCGTCGTATCAAGGGAACAGCACCCAAGTTAATTTCACACAAAGCTATTTATGCAAAAATTTTTTCACATACCAGCAACTTGCTTCCACTTTATAGCCCTTTTCTTTTGCCCAAGCCAACCCAGCCCTGACTAATTTTTCGGCAATTCCTTGTCCTCGGCCAGAGTCTGGAACATAGGTTCGGTAAAAGTCGACGCTTGTATCATTGGTTAACTCGTATTGAAGTACGGCTTCTTCTGAGTCGAGTTTCACCAGAAATCGGGATTGTTGCGGTTGGTGCTCCACTGTATGGGATTGCATAAACGCCTCTAGAATTTGAAGGATGATTCTTGTAATAATAGCACCTTAAATTTAAGATCACCTAAAATGTCAGATATAAACTCAGATCAGGTTGAATCGGTTTTATCTTTTTGGATAAGATGCTGGTTGATCGTGAGCGTTTTTGGAAACCTTAGTATTTTGGTTAGATGGCGTTTTCTTGGATTCCCCCTGAGTCAGGATAGTTGTCACGCCTAAAAAATCATTTTCAAATCAAATCCGTGGGCGGTCGTTGAGTAACTAATTACTCCTTATTCAAATGAGCGCAGAGAGGCGATGCTCATGAAATTAATGCGACCACAGAACATGAGAGTAGCAGAGGTAGCACGAAAGGAAGGCATTTCAGAACAAACACTTTATAATTGGCGCAACCAAGCCAAATTATATGGAAAACCGATGCTGGGACGAAATAAAGCATCAGAAAATAGGTCCAGCGTTTTGATTCCCAGTCAAACACCGCCTTAATGGCTGTTTTCAGAAAATGGCTAACATTTAAATCTTCGTCGGAATAGATTTTTTGTCTACAATGATAACGAATATGGATTTGTTAAACGCGTTTGACAATTTTGACAAAGATTTTTATGGGTGCTCAAAAAGAGACTATCTTCTCTGGCAAGTGTTTTAGATAATCTTACCCACTTTCAGGATTTTCATGGCATTGGTGCCGCCATCTTGCCCCATGTGATCGCCCTTGGTGAGAATGACAAGATCGCCATCTTGGACCAATTCACGCTTAACCAATTCATCAATCGCTAAACGATTGACATCCTGTCTTGCTAATAAGGTGGGATCGAAAGGGATGGCTTCAACACCACGATATAGTGCTACACGACGTTGGGTATCTTCACGTCTGGTTAGGGCGTAAATAGCAATTCCGCTGCGTATTCTTGACATCCATAAAGGGGTAGATCCTGATTCTGTTAAACACACAATGGCCTTAATGCCCTTTAAATGGTTAGCAGCATACATGGCTGCCATGGCAATGGCTTCATCCCGCCGTTTAAACTCACATTCCATTCGATGATTAGAGACTTTGGAGACCTTTTCTTTTTCTGCACCCATGCAAACTCGGGACATGGCTTCCACCACTCCGATGGGATAAGCACCTGTGGCAGTTTCGGCAGACAGCATTACCGCATCGGTTCCATCAAGCACCGCATTGGCCACATCAAAAACTTCTGCTCTTGTTGGCATGGGGTTTGAGATCATGGACTCCATCATTTGTGT
>PCTP01000227.1 GCA_002770795.1 Gammaproteobacteria bacterium CG22_combo_CG10-13_8_21_14_all_40_8
ATTTTATCCTGAACCCGGATGATTGGGAGGTCTCCCGAGTCAAAAAATCATAAACCTGACTTTTTGGGAATATGCACTGTTTGGTGTAGCCCGGCTCCTGCACGACGATCAGGCAAACTGGCAGCCTATTCGTTATTTTTTATTAAAAAAATACCGAGTGAGGTCATTGGGGAGGTTTTACTGTGTTGACCGAGAATTGCTGCTTTAAAGAGTGATATGTAACTAGTTCACACAATTTATGTGAACTAGTTACATTAATTGTGTGAGCTACGTCACAAAACAAAACAAAACAAAACAAAATCTAGAATATGTCAGTTTTAAGGTAGATCTATCAGATTTTAATAGATACAATTCGCGAAAGTTTGGGCAAACTTTATGAAAATGCCACGCAAATTAGAAGAAATCTTTGCTAGGAATGTGCTGAGATATATTTGCAGATAGGGATTAGTGAAATTCTAATTTTTGAAGAAACATACTTAACCATAATTTACTAAACAGGGAAAAAAGGAATATAACTATGACAAACATGACTCATACACCTCACCATTCAAAACGTCGTTCACTAGGCCAAGGCATGACTGAATACATTATCATTGTGGCTTTGATCGCGATTGCTGCCATTGCTGCATTTACCATGTTTGGTGATGTTGTGCGTGGACAAGTGGGTACTATGGCTTCTGAGTTGGGTGGGAATACGGCATCTAATTCATCAAAAGTGGTTGCCACGCAGGCCGCCAAAGCCGACACCCTTGGTGCAAAACATGCGACATTACAAACTTATAGCAAAGAAGGTGGTAATGCTGCTGCTGGAACGAAATAGTAACTGACACTCAAACTCCCCTTCAGCATATTAGGCTAATCTGCTGAAGGGAGATTCATCAAAAAATGGATGAAGTATGAAATTTTTTTTAGACGCGCTCAATAAGTATGCTGATTTCACAGGTAAAACTAATCGTCAACAATATTGGATTTTTATCCTCTTCTATATCATTATCTACATAGGATTATTAGTTGTTGATAATGTGCTTGGAACCTATCTTTTATCTTTAATTTTTGCTTTAGGAATGCTTGTTCCTAGCATCAGTATTGCAACTCGAAGACTCCATGATACCAATCGAAGTGGCTGGTGGCAGTTGATTGCATTGGTACCTTTAGTGGGTATTGTTGTTTTAATGGTGTTTCTTGCGCAAGAAAGTAAAGAATAGAATAGCTTTTAAACTGGTAATTAACTATTTAATAATTAAGGCTGTTTTTACTCAATAAGAGCAAAAATTTTTATCAATTAATTTCTTACACAAAAGGATTCAATTGTGTCACAAATTCAACCCCAAAAAGGCTATACCATCGTATTGTTTTTGGCATTTATTGTCGCGGTATTGTTGGCGGGTTTTTCTCTCTATGACAATGGTATTGTCGCCGCTGAGCGTATTCGAATGCAAAATACTGCTGATGCCACGGCTTATAGCACCATGAATGTTTTATCTCGAGATATGAATTTTATTGCCTACACCAATCGAAGTATGGTGGCCAATCAAGTAGCGATTGGCCAAATGGTTGGATTAAGCTCTTGGGCGCATATGGCGGATCAAGTGGTGCAAAATATTGATACGCTGGCAAAGTTGAGCTATGCCTTTCCACCTGTTGGATTGCCTTTGAATCAAATAACCAGGGTTATGTCAAAAGTAAGTAAAGTAGCCAGAAATTTTATGGATAAGGGCGCTGGTGTCGTGATTAAAGCAACAGATGTGCTTATAGGCATAATCTCAAGAGGACAATCAGCCTTCCAAGGAGTGACTGCAGAAATGGCCAAGGCTACCTATACGGGGGTTAGTGAAGCCAATGATAAAGATATAAAAGCCGGTTTTGCTGGGAGTTCATTGGCTGTAGATACTTTGGCTAAATCGTGGGCTCAGGAAGTTGATATAAACATAAATGCTAATACAAGCAGAGGGTCTTCTAACAATCGTAGATTAAAGCGATTTAAGGAATTTGCTGGCATTGTGCGAGATTCGCGCGATCCTTTTTCCAGTAACCGTAGTCGCTTTTGGTTGAATTGGGTAGGTGTAAGCATCATAGGGTATGAAGCAAAAGTTTCGATTCAAAAAAAAGGCGGTTCGGATTTTATGGAAGTTAAGTCAAGATCGAAGAAACTGCAGTGGCAATGGACAGCAATGGATACGGTAAGTTTATGGCAACATTTAGAATGGTGGGCGTGGAACGGTCATCATAAATGGACTGGCGAAATCCTCCCCATGGGCTGGGGAGCTGGCCATGCGCTCAATAAAAACAGTTTAAGTCAATATTCTAAATATTTTAATTATGCAAACTATAAAAAGCAAAAGCAAAAAAGCTTTTATGATAAAGGGCAACAGACTTTATTCCAAAATAAATGGTTACATTGGGGCCATGAAGGTTCCTGGAAAAATAATATTTCATCCACAATTGCAGCAAAAGATGATGGTAACAACAATTTAACAAGCATAAATGGATTACGTGCATTTGGGGATTTAAAGAAAAACGATAAAAAAGATACTGGCCCCAGCATGGTTGTGATGTTAACTAAACCAGCGAACACTATGCGTCTACAAAAAACAATAGATAAGGAAAATAGCCAATATAACCGCAATAAGCTGATGACCATTGAAGAGAAAGGCTCTATCGCAAAGGATACAATCTATGGCCTTTCTAAGGCTGAAACCTATTTTTCACGTCCTAGAAACTTATGGAAGAGAAAAGATGGCTATAGAGAATATGGCAACTTATATAATCCATTTTGGCAAACTCGTTTAATTGATTCCAATTTCTTGGAACGCAGTTTAGCCAGTGCCATTCAATATTAAAAGCGTAGTAATTTTGTAATTTAATATGAGAGAGAATAAATAATGATAAAGCAAATACAAATAATTATAACAAACATCATAATGTTAATTATATGGAACTCTGCTGTAGCGGCATCAGCCTTAACCACCACACAGATCCAGGATTTAAAAAATCCCTATTACCCTATTTATGATGACTATATGAGTAGTCATGGACATAAGTACAGCCGTGAAGAACAAATTAAAGGGGCCGCTCAATATGAGCAATTTTGGCTGTGTCAGAGCTATTTAGGCATATTTTTAAGTTTTTCAGAAGAGACAAGTCATATGATTAAACCTGGTCAAATGACAAAAGATGAATGGTTTAAGATTACAGCTGAATCGTGGGGAATAGAATATCCATTTACGGCTGAGAATGCAGCAGAGGGCGTGGGTAAAGTGACACAATTAGCAATTTCATTAGCTTACAAATATAGAGGACAAGGCAATCAAATGGGGCCCGTTTTTTGGAAGCAATGTTTGGCCATTCCCTTAAGTCTTTTTATGGACTAGGAAATGTTAGAACAAAAGAATAATGATTGGATATTATTGAGCTCATAGAGTGAAGATATTTATTTTTTTAACGATTAAGGTGAATTAGATATGAGAATAAAAATTATTTTTTTAATGACATTAATATGTTCAATGACAATTCAGGCTGAAGAAGTGACTCAAGGTAGCTTGCAAGGGAGTTGGCGGATTGTTCAAATTCTAGCCGCTCCCTATGACGCAGATGATAGGTGGGTATTTAAGGATAATATGATATATGAAATATACAATGAGCATAAGACTCCAGCTATAAAGTTCAAAATTGTGGGACAAAAAATAATAATTGAGGATGAAGATGATCCAAGGGAAGGAAATAATATTGTGATAATAAGCTTGGATTCGAACACCATGAAGGCCAAGCGCTTTAATTATGATTATATTTTAAAAAAACAGACGTAAATTATGTTTCAAATCTATATTTGAACCATTCAATAAGTAAACTGTGTTATGGGGCTAGGAATGCTTAAAGTAAAATATAAGGTAAAAATTCTTTTGGATAGAATGGGAATACATCTATGAGAAAACTAAATTTATCTCATAGTCAGCAAGGTGCTGTTATGGCTGAGTTTATAGTGATTAGTGCTATGGTGTTATTACCATTATTTATGGGATTGATTTTTATTGGTAAATATACTGAGAATAAGCAAAAAGTGGAAATAGCCTCTCGCTATAGTGGTTGGGAGCGTACTGTATGGTATGAGAAAATACCCAAAAGCCTGCGTCAGGCAAATCCTGCAATTAATACCGTTAAAGATAATGCACAAATTGGATATGAAATTGAAAATAGAATCTTTGCCAATAAAAATGCCGGTATTTATCAGAAACAAGGCGAAAACAAAACACACGAAACTATGGACTCGATGACGGAATCATTTTGGGTAGATAATAAGGCAGGACGGCCATCAATTTACGCTGAAGATAAAAAAAACAAAAAATCTTTTATAAATGCTTCACTTTCACAAGCTGCCAAAGGGTATGGGTTTTCAGCTGATGGTCTGAAAAATTTTTTTTCTTTGATGAGTAAGCTAGGGAATTTTGATTTAAATTTAAGAGGTGCGTTTACTTCTACAGTGAATCTTAAATTGAAAAAAC
>PCTP01000026.1 GCA_002770795.1 Gammaproteobacteria bacterium CG22_combo_CG10-13_8_21_14_all_40_8
CATTTCCAAAAACATCACCCGCCATATCACCTATACCCACACAGGTGAAGTTCTCTTTCTGACAATCAATCCCCATCTCCCTAAAGTGACGTTTTGTCGACTCCCAAGCACCTTTAGCTGTAATACCCATTTTTTTATGGTCATAGCCTTGGCTACCGCCAGAAGCAAATGCATCATCTAACCAGAAGCCATATTCTTGAGAAATGCTATTGGCAATATCAGAGAAGGTTGCAGTTCCTTTATCGGCAGCCACCACTAAATAAGGGTCGTCTCCATCATATTTCACCACAGCGGGAGGTGAAACAATTTCTCCTTCTACAATATTATCGGTAATATCCAACATACCACGGATAAACCCTCGATAGCACTCCTGCCCCTCTGCTAAGTAAGCTTCTCTATCTATGATACCTGCCATCATTTTACAAACAAATCCACCTTTAGAGCCAACAGGTACAATGACGGAATTTTTAACTTGTTGTGCCTTAACCAATCCTAGAACTTCAGTTCTAAAATCTTCTGGTCTATCAGACCAGCGCAATCCACCACGAGCAACAGGACCCGATCTCAAATGTACCCCTTCAAATCTGGGAGAATAAACCCAAATATCATATTTAGGGACTGGTTTTGGTACACCTGTTATTTTTGCTGGCTCTAATTTGAAAGAAAGTTGTGGTTTAAAATTACCCTGAACATCTGTTTGATAATAATTGGTTCTGACCAAGGCATTGATGAACTCAACATAACGATTAATGATTCTATCCTGATCCAGATTACTGACTGTTGTTAAAGCAGTAGTAATACTATTGATGGCTTTTTGATACTCCTCCATATTGGATTTTTCAGGATGAAACTTCAGTTCAAATAATGCCACAAGCATTCTTGCAAGAGTCGCGTGTGTTGAAAAAGTGGATTCAATATAGGATTGAGTAAAAGTAAATCCTATTTGCCATAGGTATTTAGAGATAGCTCTCAGAACAGAAACTTCTCGCCAATTTAAACCTGTGGTTAAAATTAAACTGTTAAAGCCATCATTCTCAGCTTCTCCGATCCAAACTCTAAAGAAGGCCTCTTGGAAATTATTTTTAATTTCGGATAATTCAAACTCTTCTTTGGATTTCGGAACCATATCGAAATCTAAAATAAATCGTACGACATCTCCTTCAGGCGAAACGCGGTAAGGCGTTTCTTCCATCACACTTAATCCCATGTTTTCCAACATAGGCAATACATCGGATAATGCCGCTGGCTTATTGAGATGGAAAAGTTTGAAACTCAGATCGCAGGATAAGGTTTCTTGAGGTCGGTACAAAATCATCGACAAAGGACTTTTTTCACTTAAGGATTCCATATGTCGAATATCAAGCACAGAGGTTGCGGGATTTGTTTCGGCCATATAACCAGCAGGGAAAGCATTTTCATATTTAGTCCCTAACTCAGTGCCATGATCCTCTCCAAACTCAGATTTTAATGCATCTAGTAGATTATCATTCCAAGATCGAGCAGCTTCTCTTAATTCACCTTCTATGGTATTCACATCATATTCAACGGATTCAGCATTCTCAACATTCACAATATAATGAGTTCTGGCATGAATGGATTCAGAGAAATGTGTGGTAAATAATACGTCTCCCGTTCCACCTAAATATTCTTTCAAGATAGACATCATCTTAACGCGTAGCCGAGTGATATATTGTTCTCTGGGCACATAGACCATGCACGAGAAAAATCTTCCATAGGGGTCTCTTCGAATGAAAAGTTTAATCAAAGGTCTTTCCTGCATATGCAAAATACCAATGCAGGTTTCTAACAACTCTTGGGGAGTGACTTGGAAGAGCTCATCTCTAGGATAGGTTTCAAGAATATTTCCTAAAGCTTTTATATCGTGAGAGTTGGTTGTTAATCCAGATCGCTCAATCACCCATGCCAATTTTTTTCTCAGAACAGGTATTTCTTTAGAGCTAATGTTGTAGGCCTCTGATGTATACAATCCAAGAAATCGATGCTCACCAATAACATTACCCTTATTATCAAATCGTTTGACACCGATATAATCGATATAAGCAGGTCGGTGAACAGTGGAGCGGGTACTTGTTTTAGTTATAATTAATGGTGTTTGATTATCCAGAGCCAGTCTTTGTGCGCCTAAAGGGAGACTTGAAAGTTTTCTGGAGCCTCTGGTAGAGTGTTTTTGTAATCCCAACGCGTCTTCTTGAGAAGTGACTAGTTCATACTCACCACCTACGGCATTGATGTCATAGGCACTGTATCCCATCAGAGTAAAATGATTATTAGATATCCAATTTAGGAAAGCGACAGATTCAGTTAAATCACCTTTACTCAGATTAGCCTTAGAAGATTCTAACTCTTTAATAGCCTCCTTCAACTTCTTTTTCATTGGCTTCCAATCACGCACAACCGTATGCACATCCTGCAATACAGTTACAATAGAGTCATGAATGAGCTTAAGCTTATCGGGATTTGATTGACGATCTACTTCAATATACATAGGTGTTTCATTCTGAGAGTCAGCGTCAGTCATCACTCTTGAAACTGATAAAACTTTTCCAGCCTTATCGCGTTCAAAGGATAAAGGTAAATGAATCATAAAATGGGTGGTGATGCCTAAGCGGTTTAACTCCATACGAATTGAATCAACTAAAAATGGCATATCATTATTCAACAACTCAATGACTGTATGTTTAGATTGCCAACCATGTTCTTCCAATGTGGGGTTTAAAACACGCAATTTGCAACCCGTTGCCAAAGGTTTTTGGATAAAATTCCATAGACTTAAAATTGAGGCATAGAGTTCACCTGGCAATCGATTTGAAATATCTTCCACACCAATACTGCCATAAAAATATCGTGTAAAACATTCAACTTGCTTGGCTTGTGCTTTATCTAATTTAGAATAAATTATTTCAACGACGTTATCGATGAGGACAGAGGATCTATCCAATGTTTGTGCTGACATTTTAGTGTTCCTATTTCAAATCCAGATTAAAAAATACAGTTAGTTAGCATAAAGAAATTATCAAATATAAATTATTATTGAGTTCTCATTCCATTTCATATTGATCTACGATATCACGCTAAAATGTACCATGAGGGCATGATAGCTTGTAATGTATTGACTAAAAACAGACCAAATCATCTTCAAGTATAGAAGATAAATCTAAAAGTTTTAGTTTTGATAGGAATGAAAAGGCTTTTTACCATGTATCTAAGGTTGCGAGGTATTTTAGGTCTGTTGGGGGAAAAAATACAGCACTTTTATAAAAAAAGGCTGTAAGGTCCTTTTGTTACAGCCTTTTTTTATTTAACCTGAGTTCGGGATGAGGGATTAAAAACAATGGGGACTAATTGCCTATTCAATGCTCAAATCATTTGACCAAAAAAGAATTTGATACGAGAGTCTTTTTTTTTCTTGGTTTCTCTTGGGACACCCACACTTATCGGTTTGCCCTTCGGATGCTTAGCTAGAAAACCAGCTCGGCGTTACCAACAGGACGTCGCTCAAGGGCGGAAACTTTGTCGCTCTTGTTAATGACCAGCCATTCTCTACGAGCTACGCCTTCATCTGACTTCCCACCTAAGCTCTGAAATCCCGTATTTTCAGGTATCACGGGTATATAGGCCGAGAAAATGCATTTTTTGCCGTCATCTACCTTGTAATTTTCCTCTCCAGTGTCCATTATTAATTACCTCTGAAATTAAAATTGACCTCGTGAAAAAACGCTCTGCTTCAACATACTTTACGCTAACTATTATGCTGATTATGTTTAATTCAACCCTAACATGGGCGGAAGAAACATTGCATGTACTGGCGTGGCCGGGTTATGCCGACGCAGACTTAGTACAGATCTTTGAACAACGTTATCATGTGAAGGTTGAAGTCACCTTCATAGATAACGATGACACCATGTGGAATCGGCTGACAGGACAGGAAGGCGAGAAATTTGATGTATTTGCGGTCAATACGGCGCAATTACAACGTTACATCGATAATGGGATCAGTGTTCCAATTAGGTTGGACAATATTCCCAATACCAATAATCAGTTGCCACGCTTTAACAATCTCTCTGCAATTCTTGGCCTTAGCCGAAATGGCGAGGCCTATGCTATTCCTTACACCTATTCGGAAATGGGGCTGATCTATGACCGCAAAGCATTTAAGACCCCTCCTGACTCGTTCTCGTTCATGTGGGATCCGCGTTTCAGTGGCAAAGTACTGATGTATCAGGGTAGCGAGCATAATTTTTCGCTGGCAGCACTCACCTTGGGGTTGAAAAATCCGTTTCAAATTTCGGATAACGACTTTAATCTAGTTAGCCGGCATCTTGTGGCTCTTCGCCATAATATCCTCACCTTTTATCAACAACCTGAAGAGGCAACGCGGCTGTTTATCCAAAATAAAAGTGCGCTACTTTTTGCAAACTATGGGTTGCAGCAAATTAAATTATTACAAAATGCCGGCGCTGATATTGGTTATGTTATTCCGAAAGAAGGTGCGCTAGCTTGGCTGGATTGCTGGTCTGTCACCAAAAATGCAAT
>PCTP01000145.1 GCA_002770795.1 Gammaproteobacteria bacterium CG22_combo_CG10-13_8_21_14_all_40_8
ACTGTTTAAATAAAAAATACCATTTGGATAATCAATGCGTTCAAAAAATAAAAAACTATTCTCCCTTATATTAATTTCTCTATTATTCATTTTTATAGGATTCATGCGTGTTTTTTTTGTAGAATCTGCACATTTCCCAGATCGTAGTACGACACCAAAATATTCGATAGATAATCTAAAACTTGTTGCGGATTTAGACTACCCGCCAGCAAATCTTGCAGTGACGGATGATGGCGATGTCTATTTTACTTTTCATCCAGAAGGCAAGCCCCCTTATAATTTGGCCAAGTTAGTGAATGGAAAAGCCACGTCATGGCCATCTAAAAAAGCTTATCAAGAGGCTCATCTGGATCTCATCCAAAATGCTTATTCAATTCGTATTGATAGCAAAAATCATTTGTGGATTTTAGATAATAAACCGACTCGTTTAGTGGAATATGATCTCAATGAGAATAAATTTCTAACTCGATATTATTTTTCTAAGACTGAATTTGGTTTTATGTCCCATGCGAATGATTTTAATATTTCAAGAGATAGCAAGTTTATCTATATCAGTGATGATGGGTTGTTTAATAAAAAACCTGGCATTATTGTTTACGATATAGAAAAAAATGTGGCATGGAAAAGATTAGAATCTCACACAACAACTAAAGCAG
Source organism: Gammaproteobacteria bacterium CG22_combo_CG10-13_8_21_14_all_40_8 (assembly GCA_002770795.1). GTDB lineage: Bacteria > Pseudomonadota > Gammaproteobacteria > Enterobacterales > 21-14-all-40-8. Next base: position 657 of record PCTP01000145.1, read on the forward strand.
CGCCCTATGTGCCGGTTGTACAAGATCGAGAAATGACGGCCTATGGATTGTTTAGTATTAATCCAGGTGTAGATGGAATTACTTTAAGTCGTGACGATCAGTGGTTATATTATGCACCATTTTCAGGAGATAAATTATATCGCATTCCTCGGGACAAAATTTCTAATCAAACGTTGGCCGATAGCGATTTAGAACCCTTTATAGAAAGTGTTAGTAGCAAAACCATGACCGATGGGATGACAACCGATGCGTCTGGAAACATTTATCTTTCAGATATAGAGCACTCTGCTATTATTCGCATGAGCCCTCAAGGAAAAATGAAAACCCTGTTAAAGGACAAAAAACTACGTTGGCCTGATGGATTTAGTTTTGGTGAGGATGATTGGCTGTATGTGAGTTGTTCTAGCTTGCATCAGGTTATTGGTGTGTTGGGGCAAAAACAACATGCGCCATTTCAAATTTATAAATTTAAGACTGGTATCAATACAATCGCTGGTCAGTAAAATTATTGGGGAAATTGGAAATATGTCAAAGCAAATACAAGGGAGTGGAAGTTGTTTATGTGGAAAGGTTTCAAGTACCGTCTTTGGTCCATTCCAACGATTTTATCAATGCTATTGTAACCGTTGTCAAAAAAAATCGGGATCAGCATTTGCGTCATTAATTTTCACCACACCCGACAAGATAGAATGGCATTCAGGAAAAGAATACATTAAGCGATTTGATTTACCCCAGGCACTTCGTTTCAGTAATTGTTTTTGTACAGAATGTGGATCTCAAGTTCCCTTCGTAAGTCGTGATGGTAGTTTGCTGTTGATCCCCGCAGGATATCTAAATGGCGATCCACAAATTAAACCCTTAGCCAATATTTTTTGGGAAGACAAGCCCTGTTGGTATGAAGAAGGACAAGCTGCGCCAAAATTTGATCAGTATCCAGAATAAAAAATATCCCTAAGGTTAATTGTTCGATAGTTCAACGTAAACTTTGAATATATTGAAGTTCATCTTTGGCTTTCTGATCATCTTTATCTATGGTTAAACATTCTTGGTATTTTTTATCGGCTTCATCTAATTTTCCTAGTTCTGTTAAGCTAAAAGCTATTCCTCGCTTGGCTCTAGCCAGTTCCTTATCTTTTTGTGGATCAGGAGACCAAGATTGAGCGCTTTCCTCAGCTTTTGTAAATGTTTTCAGGGCATTATCCCAGTCTTTGAGTGATTGATAAACATTTCCCAGTTCCGAGCGATATATAGAGTTTTCTGGAGACATTTCTAAAGCTTTAAGATATTCCGCTTTGGCTTCATCGAATTCATTCAGTTCAACCAAAGAGAATGCTTTGAAAAAATGTGCATCGGCACAAAAGGGTTCGACTACAATCGCATTTTCATTATTTGCCGCACTATGAGCCATATAAAATAAAGACTCTTCTAGTGAGCGCGCGGCATAGACTTTTTGATCATGTGGGTATTTTTTTAAACATTGTGCAATCATGGGTTCAAAATAGGAGTTAATGGCAGTACGTGGACTATGGGTGTATATATTTTGAATCCCTAACTCTAACATTTGATCAAAAGATTGGGCATTATTGTTTTGGGACTGCACAGTACTTTTTTGAGTAGCGCAAGCACTGAGTAGCATGATTAAAAAATAGATAGCAGATTTCATGGTGATAATTCCCTCCTTTGGATGATTTTGTATTGATAATGCATAAGCTATGGTTTAAGGCATTATGGCCAATAATCGTTCCAGGCGTCTATAACTAATTGCTTCTGCAATATGGTTTTTTGAAATATTATCCTGTTTGGCCAGATCCGCAAGGGTACGTGCCACTTTAAGTATTCGATAGTACGCTCTGGCAGATAAGCCTAAACGATCGATGGCGTTTTCTAAAAAATCACTATCATCTTTTGATAAATGACAACAGGATTTCATCATCATAGAGTCCATACTTGCATTGTAAACGCCATTTCTGGCCAGTTGTTTTTGCCGCACCCATTCCACTCTTTGCCTAACCTGATTTGAATTTTCGGTTGGGGGTGCTGTTTGTGATAACTCACCTTTGGCAAGGGCAGGCACTTCAACATGCAGATCGATTCGGTCAACAAAAGGTGCGGAAAGTTTACCTAAATAGCGCCTAATTTGATCGGGTGAGCAACGACAAGCTTTGCGGTTAGAACCATAATATCCGCAAGGACAAGGATTCATGGCTGCCACCAGTTGAAATTTTGCGGGGAAGTTTTCTTGCCGAGCTGCTCGCGAAATAGTGACGGTTCCCGATTCTAAAGGCTCGCGTAACACTTCAAGTACTTTGCGATCAAACTCGGGTAACTCATCTAAAAATAATACACCTTGATGGGCTAAAGAAACTTCCCCTGGGCGAGGATAACTGCCTCCACCGACTAGAGCGACTGAAGATGCCGTATGATGGGGATTTCTAAAAGGTCTTGTTTTCCATTGTTGATCGTCAATATGATGACCTGCTACCGAGGCGATGGCTGCCGCTTCTAAGGCCTCCTCTTCTGTCATGGCTGGCAAAATCCCAGACAACCTTGAAGCCAGCATGGTTTTTCCCGTTCCCGGTGGACCAATAAATATCACATTATGAGCGCCTGCCGCTGCGATTTCTAGGGCACGTTTGGCTTGGTGCTGACCGATCACATCTTTAATATCTAATAGTTTCGACACAGGATCTGGCAACTCCGATATGGGTAATGGATCGAGTTCTGGTTGATAACCTTGTTTTAAGTGGTCTATCAATCTCAGTAAATGTGAGGCTGGAATACAGTTTAACCCTTCAACTCGCTGTGCTTCTTGTAGATTTTCATAAGGCAACACCAGTATTTTATGCGCTTTTTTGGCGGCGATAGCTTGGGGTAAAATACCTTTGACGGAACGTATATCACCAGAAAGAGCCAGCTCCCCCACGAATTCAAATTCGGACAAGGGGATCTTTAATGATGAGAGTTGTCCTGAAGCGGCTAATACGCCAATCGCAATGGGTAGATCAAAGCGTCCTCCTTCTTTAGGGAGATCGGCTGGCGCTAAATTAATGGTGATACGCCTTGGAGGAAATTCAAATTGGGTGTTGAGTAAGGCACTACGTACCCGATCTTTACTTTCCCTCACCGCAGCTTCGGGTAAGCCCACAATACTTAATGAAGGGAGTCCATTTGAAAGATGAACCTCAACAGTGACTTCTGGGGCGCGAATACCACAAACTGCACGGGAATGGATAAGAGATAAATTCATAAGGCCTTCCTTGGCGAATGTGTTAAGACTAACTGGCGGATGATTGAGTCTTGTCCGAAACAGAGCTTGATTCTAATTGCTGTACTAATTTTTCTAAAGCTTCTAACTTTTCGCGCGTTCGTGCTAAAACTCGAACCTGAGCATCAAATTCGTCACGAGTGACTAAATCGAGTTTTCCCAAGCCCGCTTGCAAAATACTACGAAAATGCTTTTCCGTTTCTTGATGGAAATCTTTAACCCCTTGAGGGACCGCTTGAGAGAGTTTGCTCGCAAGTTCATCAATTAATTTTGGATTTAACATGATATTTACTCAAATAACTGAACATGCCTCAGTGTAAAGCAAAAGAGCTGTTTCTCCAAGATCCTAAGGCTGAGTCTAACGTAGGAAATTCGCCACAAATAAATAAACCAATTAGTTTATAAAATAGAATGATTCAGGAGAAAGGGACATATACCCAACTGGACATGCAACGCACCATTGAACAGTCTAGAGCGACCAGTGAAGAAATGCGGTCGGCCAACGAAGAAGT
>PCTP01000039.1:0-673 GCA_002770795.1 Gammaproteobacteria bacterium CG22_combo_CG10-13_8_21_14_all_40_8
GAGCTGGGATCGTTAGTCCTGTTGACATTTAATTGTAGTCTGAAATAGTGTTGAATTTTATTGTGGTAGCTTTTGACTTGGAATTTTCTATCAACCTCATAAGCACCTTCACAATAACCCCTCAAAGAGACATACTATCGCACTAAACCCAGCTATACTTTCATGGATAATTGACCACTGATACCCAAGTGATTTTGAAACCCAGTTAATGAGAATGTGCCAGCTTATCCAACTCCCACCAATTTATTAATTATTTATAGCAAGTTCTCTTGAATTTCATCCTTAAAGCCCCATTGTTTATGTTCTTTGATATGAAATTTCTAGGGTAATTTACATGGAACAATATAGAGGAACCACCATATTATCGGTTAGACGGAATGGCAAGGTGGTGATTGGGGGTGATGGTCAGGTTTCATTGGGCAATACCATTATGAAAGGCAATGCCCGCAAGGTGAGACGTTTGTATCATGGTAAGGTCATTGCTGGCTTTGCTGGGGGGACTGCGGATGCCTTTACTTTATTTGAACGATTTGAAGCCAAATTAGAACTACATCAGGGTAAACTGTTAAAAGCGGCGGTTGAGTTGGCTAAAGACTGGCGTGCTGACCGTATTTTGCGCAAGTTAGAAGCTTTGTTGGCGGTTGCAGATCAAGATAACTCCTTGATTATCACC
>PCTP01000039.1:683-2654 GCA_002770795.1 Gammaproteobacteria bacterium CG22_combo_CG10-13_8_21_14_all_40_8
GTAATGGCGATGTGATTGAACCGGAGGATTGTCTGATGGCAATTGGCTCAGGTGGCCCTTTTGCTCAGTCTGCTGCCAGAGCATTATTGGATAAGACCGATCTTGGTGCCAGAGAAATTGTTGAACACGGCTTAAAAATTGCTGGCGATATCTGCATTTATACCAACCATAATCAAACCATTGAAGAATTGGATTACAATTAATTATGTCTCATATGACTCCCAGAGAAATCGTCCATGAGTTGGACAAGCACATTGTTGGTCAAAAAAACGCCAAACGCGCCGTAGCCATCGCTTTACGTAATAGATGGCGCAGAATGCAGGTTCAGGGCGAGTTACGCAATGAAATCACCCCCAAAAACATCCTAATGATTGGCCCCACTGGGGTGGGTAAAACGGAAATTGCGCGCCGCCTCGCCACCTTAGCACAGGCTCCCTTCATTAAAGTTGAAGCCACCAAGTTCACCGAGGTGGGTTATGTGGGTCGTGACGTGGATTCTATTATCCGTGATTTGGCGGATTGTTCAATAAAGATGATCCGTGAAACCGCTATGAAAAGGGTGCAAGCCAAGGCGCAAGATGCGGCGGAAGAGAGAATTTTAGACGCCTTATTAACGCCTGCAAGAGTCGAGCATTTTGAAGAGAAAGGTGCCGATGACCAAGCTGAACATAGCACAAACAGCACTCGGCAATTATTCCGTAAGCGTTTAAGAGAAGGTTCTTTGGATGATAAGGAAATAGAAATTCGTGTTAAGTCTCCTTCTGTAGGTGTTGAGATTATGGCACCTCCTGGCATGGAAGATATGACTCAACAATTGCAAGGTATGTTTCAAAACTTAAATCAACAACCTAAAAAGTCTCGCCGTTTAAAAGTAGCACAAGCGTTCAAAATGTTGACTGAAGAAGAAGCTGAAAAGTTATTGAACCAAGAAGATCTCAAAGCCGAAGGCGTGACCTTAATGGAACAGCACGGTATTGTGTTTATAGATGAAATTGATAAGGTCGTGAAAAAATCAGAACACAGCGGCGATGTTTCTCGTGAAGGCGTGCAAAGGGATTTATTGCCCTTAGTGGAAGGTTCAACGGTCAATACTAAATATGGCATGGTAAAAACCGATCATATTTTATTTATTGCTTCTGGTGCCTTTCATTTATCCAAGCCTTCTGATTTAATCCCCGAATTACAAGGAAGGCTCCCCATCCGTGTCGAGTTAGACTCCTTAGGTGTGGATGAATTTGTCAGGATTTTAACTGAACCCGATGCCTCCTTAACCAAACAATACAGTGCCCTGCTAGAAACAGAAGGGGTTAGCATTCGTTTTACCGAAGAAGGCATTCGACGTATTGCTGAATTGGCTTTTCAGGTAAACGCTCAAACTGAAAACATTGGTGCCAGACGCTTACATACCATTATGGAAAAATTACTCGAAAAAATTTCCTTTGAAGCAGGTGAATCACAAGAAACCTTTGTGATTGATAAAGCTTTTGTTGATGGTGAATTATCTGACGTGGCAGAAGACGAAGATCTAAGCCGTTTTGTTTTATAAATATTGAGAGTCTGAACATGGCGGCCCCCACCCAACTCACCGATTTAAAATGGCACAAGAAATCCAAGCGCTTAAGCTTGGATTTTAGCAACGGCAAAAAATTCGATTTGCCTTTAGAGTATCTAAGGGTGTTTTCACCTTCCGCTGAAGTGCAAGGTCATGGCGTGGGACAAGAAGTTTTGGTGCATGGCAAGCTCTTTGTGAATTTAAAATCCATAGAACCTGTCGGAAATTACGCCATAAAGCTCATTTTTGATGACGGTCACGACAGTGGGTTATATACTTGGCGCTATTTATATGAATTAGCGCTCAATCATCCCAAGAATTGGAAAGCATATTTAGCGCGGTTGGATAAAGCTTCCCAAAAGCGCGAACCTAAAGATGTTCATATTCTAAAATTATAGCGAATCGAATGCAGGACAAAA
>PCTP01000039.1:2693-5244 GCA_002770795.1 Gammaproteobacteria bacterium CG22_combo_CG10-13_8_21_14_all_40_8
CTGTCGCCGTCGATGAAAAAGTCAAACGTGTGGCTGGGGTTTTTCATTCCGTCGCGCAAAGTTACGATGTCATGAATGATTTGATGAGTTTTGGGGTTCACCGTTTGTGGAAACGCTATACCATTGATTTAAGTGGCGCTAGAGCAGGCCAAAGCGTATTAGATCTCGCTGGTGGCACGGGTGATTTAACATCCCGATTTAGCCAAATTGTTGGCCCAACAGGTCAAGTGGTTCTGGCCGATATTAATGATTCTATGCTCAAAGTGGGTCGCGATAGGTTGAGTGATCGCGGTCTTATTTCAAATATCGAATATGTGCAAGCCAATGCGGAAACCCTACCCTTTCCTGATAATCATTTTGATTGCATCACTATCGCTTTTGGTTTGAGAAATGTGACCGATAAGCAAGCAGCGTTAAACTCCATGTTCAGAGTATTAAAGCCTGGTGGACGCTTGTTAGTATTGGAGTTTTCTAAGCCTCAATATCCTTGGTTGTCAAAAATTTATGACCTCTACTCTTTTAATCTGTTGCCAAAAATGGGGAAACTGGTGGCCAACGATGCCGAGAGTTATCAATATTTGGCCGAATCTATCCGTATGCATCCAGATCAAGAAACCCTGAAACAAATGATGTTAGATGCTGAATTTGATCGGGTCGACGTGCATAACCTTACAGGTGGTATCGTTGCAGTACATAGAGGTTGGAAAGCGTGAGCCAACCCAACATTGAAGAACAGGGAATGCTCCCTAGCATCGGTGCCTCTTTTTTAGAAGCACTCTTTCAACCCATTATTAAAATGGATCCGACCTGGACAAAGAATGTAGCGCCTTTGACGGGTGCGGTGATTGAATTAGAATTATTCGATCTCCCCTTCCATCTTTATTTTATGCCCCATTCATCCGGCATGATTATTCAGGCCAGTTTCCCCGATAAATCAGATGTTAAAATTTCAGGTCCTGTTTCGGGATTTATACAGCTGATTCAAGCCCGACGTAAACATGAAACCCTCGTGGGTTCCAGCGTACAATTTGCAGGTAATGTTGCCATTGGTCAACATTTTGAAAAATTACTCGCTTCTCTTCGTCCACAATGGGAAGAGCAACTTTCCCGATTGATGGGTGATCCTCTGACTCAAACTCTAATCGGCTTAGGACAAAACCTGAGTACTCTTTTTTCACAAACCACCCAAACACTACAAACCAATACCAAAGATTATTTTCAAGAAGAAGCACGATTTACACCAGCCGCCATTGAAGTTCAAAATTTTTCTGATGATGTCGCCAACTTGCGTTCCGATGTGTCTCGGATTGAGGCCAAAATTAAACGCTTACAAAGTCAGAAACCCTTGGTTCAAAAGAGTGTCAACCCGTCTTCCAATGTGATCCCCATGGAGAATCACCCCATGGAAAATCAACCATGAACCTGCATCAAATTGCCCGTGCTTATAAAATACAACAAACCTTATTAAAGTATGGGTTAGATGAGTTTGTGACTCATTCAAAGCTCAGCAAATACATCAAGTTACTCAAATGGTTGCAACCCTTCAATCAAGCCAAATTTACTGAGAACAAGCAGAACAAAGACGCTAACAGCAGCCAGCAAAGCAATCGTGGAGAGAGGCTATTCCTTGCTATTCAAGAGCTTGGCCCAGTTTTTATTAAATTTGGCCAACTGCTTTCTACTCGCAAAGATTTACTCCCTGATGATCTCACTGAGCAATTAGCACTACTACAAGATAGAGTGGCTCCCTTTGATAGCGATGAAGCTATCGAACTCCTAGAAACCAGCTTAAAAGGTTCTTTAACTGAACTTTTTGCCCATTTTGAAACACAACCCTTAGCCTCCGCCTCCGTCGCCCAAGTACATGGAGCAACACTTCATGATGGCCGACAAGTGGTGGTAAAAATGTTGCGCCCAGGCATAGAAAATATTATTGCCAGAGATATTTCTTTACTCAGAGGCTTGGCTAAAATTATTCATTTTAACTTCCCTGAAGCCAAAAGGTTTAGACTGCCTGAAGTGGTCGATGATTATCAAAAAACTATCATGGATGAACTCGACTTACGCCGAGAAGCAGCGAATACGGCCAAGCTTAAGCGCAACTTTGAAGGTTCCGCCGATTTGTATGTGCCTTGGGTGCATTGGCCTTATTCCCATCAAAAAATCATGGTGATGGAGCGCATTTATGCGGTTCCTATTGCCAATTTAGATCAATTAAGCGCAGCTGGTGTCAATATGCAACGTCTAGCCGAAAAAGGCGTTGCGGTATTTTTCACCCAAGTATTCAGAGATAATTTTTTCCATGCGGATATGCATCCTGGTAACATTTTTGTCAATGTCAACGATCCTGAGAACCCTCAATATATAGGCATAGATTGCGGTATTATCGGTAAATTGACTTTGGGTGATCAGCGTTATTTGGCCGAAAACTTTATCGCCTTTTTTAATCGTGATTACCAAAAAGTCGCTCAATTGCATTTAGATTCTGGCTGGGTGCCTACCACCACCTCTGTGAATGATTTTGAATCAGCCATACGCACGGTTTGCGAAC
>PCTP01000011.1:0-4252 GCA_002770795.1 Gammaproteobacteria bacterium CG22_combo_CG10-13_8_21_14_all_40_8
ATGCCACAAACAGCCGACTCCATTGATAATTTGCTGTCTCAGCAAGCAGAAAAGGTCAGCAATAAATCTTTTATTGTGACCTTTTTTGGGGATGTAATGGCGCCTTTGGGTGAGGCCATTTGGCTCGGCAGTTTAATCAAAATTATGCAATGGTTTGGCTTTTCAGAACGTTTAGTACGAACCTCAATTTATCGATTGGTTCAAGAAAACTGGTTGTATGCCATCAAAAAAGGCCGCAGAAGTTACTATCAACTGACACCCCAAGCACTTGCTGAAACCAAAGAAGCTTCTTCAAGAATTTATCACCCACCACCATCGGAAAAAGATCTGTTAACCAAGCAAGAAGAAACACCCCCATGGATCTTGCTACTTGCTCTGCAATTAAATACAGAACAACTCAATAGTTTTAAGCAAAAAATGAATTGGCTAGGATTTAGCCCCTTATCTCATTCTGTATTTATTCACCCTAATATAGAAGATGCAGCATTTGATGATGTTTTTGAGAATACTCTTTTCAGAAAATCCATTATTGTTCTGAAAGCTCGATCTTTTAATCCTCAATCAGAAACATTGATCAGGGAACTATTGTTGCAAAAACTCAATGTTGATCAACTGCAATTGGATCATGAAACCCTAATATCCGATTTCAAACCTTATTTGAGTTTATATAAAAAAACTTTATTCAGTCCTAAACAAAGTTTTATGCTTCGGCTACTACTGATTCATCAATACCGCAAAACCCTGCTAAAAAATGCGGTCCTCCCTGATTTTCTACTGCCAGCTGATTGGGTGGGATATTATGCACAAAAATTTGTTTCTCAACTTTATCAAACGGATTATCTTCGGGCGCAATCTTTTATAGAAGGTGAAATGACGCTCCATGATACTCAGATAAAAACCAAACTTAGGCCGAATTCTCAATGAGATTTTCTGGAGCACTCTTTTTAGGATATATTTATGTTAAACAGTTCAAATAAAGCGGTCGTTAATCTTCAATATTTAGATAAGGTGGCGCTAATCAGTATTGATTATCCACCTGTTAATGCGCTGTCTCAATCTGTTAAATCTGGATTATTAGATGCTATAGCCAAGGCTAACAACCAGCCCGAAATTAACGTGATGATCATTCGTTGCCAAAGCAAAACTTTTATTGCAGGTGCCGACATTAAAGAATTTGGTAAACCAGCCACTGAACCTTTCTTGCCGGATGTATTAGAAACCATAGAAAAAAGTCCAAAACCCATCATTGCTTCTCTATTTGGAACCTGCTTAGGCGGTGGTTTTGAGTTAGCTTTAGCCTGCCAATATCGCATCGCTTTAACCCAGACAAAGGTGGGTTTACCTGAGGTGAATCTTGGACTCATTCCAGGCTCAGGAGGTACTCAACGTCTCCCCAGAATTATCGGTGTTAAACAATCACTTGATTTAATTTCATCCGGAAAATCGGTTACAGTTAACGCCTTGGAAAAATCCGAATTATTTGATGCCATTTATGCACAAGATCTTGATGAAAACACTTTAAATTTTGCACAAAACTTATCCAACTCCAGCAACAGGATCTCTAAAACACTTCCTGAGTTCATGTTGATTGATGATGATTTTGATTGGGAAATACAAAAAAAATCCATTGTAAAAAAAGCCAGAGGAAGCAACGCCCCTGTGGCCGTTTATGATGTGCTTCATCATACGCATCAAATGAAATTAAAAGATGGTTTAGCCTATGAGCGTGAAACTTTTCTCAAACTGCGTGACTCTGAACAGGCTGCTGCATTAAGACATATTTTCGCAGCAGAAAAGAAAGCAGCCAAACCCTCTCAACAAGCTACAGCTCTTAACGTCAATCATGTATCAGTCATTGGTGGCGGCAATATGGGCTCAGGGATCGCAACCTGTGCGCTGCTGGCAAAACTGCAAGTTTTACTCATTGAGCAATCTGAAGAAGCATTGAGTTTCGGCTTAGAGCGAGTAAGAAAAAACCTTTCCTCTATGGTTAAATTACAGCGTATTTCTGAACAACAATACCATGATTGTTTGGCACAACTTTATGGTTCTTGTGATTACCATGATTTGCAAAAAAGTGAGCTGATTATTGAAGCCGTTTTTGAAGATCTTGAAATTAAAAAAATTGTTTTCGCCCAAATTGATAAACACTGTGCCCTCAATGCCATTCTTGCTTCAAACACCTCCTATTTAGATATCAATGAACTGGCACTCAGTGTTAAACAACCTGAGAAGGTGGTAGGTCTGCATTTTTTCAGCCCGGCTCATGTGATGAAGTTACTTGAAGTCGTTAACACAGCATCCACAAATGCACAAACCCTGGCCACCGCCATGGCTTTAGGTAAAAAGTTGAATAAAATTATCGTCGAAGTTGGGGTTTGTTTTGGTTTTGCAGCAAACCGTACTTACACCAGATATGGTCGCGAAATCCAACAAATGTTATTGGAGGGTGCTACGGTTGTCCAAGTCGATAATGCCATGAAAAACTGGGGAATGGCCATGGGCCCTCTGGCTGTGCAAGACTTATCAGGAATAGAGATAGGCCATAATGCCCGCTCCACTCAACCATTTCCAGAGCATGATCAGGGCTATTTTCGTGCAGCAGCGACTCTGGTTGCAGCAAACCGCTTGGGTAGAAAAACGGGTTGTGGATTTTATGCCTATGATGAACAAGGTCAAGCCATTGCCGATCCAACAGTTGACCAACTAATCAAAGAAGAAGCGCAGAAACTTCAAATAAAAACTAAAGATTTTACAGATGAAGAAATTGTACACCGAGCCTTATTTGCATTAATTTCTGAAGGATTAACCTTAATGGATAATGGCATTGTGCAAAACTTATCTGATGTGGATGTAATTTGGGTGAATGGCTATGGTTTTCCAAGATACAAAGGCGGCCCTATGTTTCAGGCATCTTTGATGGGAGCAGAGAAAGTCAAACAAGAACTGGATATATTAAGAGCGCAATTTGGAAATTTAATCTGGCCTGAACCTAATTTGAAGTGGTTAAATAGCTAATTTAGAACATTTCTAACTCTCCCCCATCATCATCTGAAATGGGTTCAATTTTCTCTAAGTAAGTTGCATCCATCAGATGGATAACCGTACCATCCCCCAGTTTGCCAATTAAGGGAAAGAGTAGATGCATATTCAATTGATGACTGATAGTGCCAGAGAAGTGCTCTATGGATTCATTCGATATCCTTTTGAGTCCCTCTATATCATCCACCAATAAAGCCAAGCGACGATCAACGCCCGTTTCAAAGGTAATGAGATATTTACTTTGAATATGGTCTTGTTCGGCACTCTGCATAGAAATACGCCTTCTCAGATCAATCACCTGCATGGTTTAGTTGTGAATTTGACAAAGACCAAGGTAAATGTTCGATTGATTGGCCAAAGGCGTTATTTTGACTGTATTGTTATGTACCCCACTAACATCCTGACAATGGAAACCCACACGAATTTTACCGATCCGGCCGATAAGATAATCTTCTTCAATTTGTGACAAAATTTCCTCCTTGTTCAGTACTCATAAGTATAGATGAATTTATCCTTTAATGCATTGATCAACATCAGCATCGCAGGGCAACCGCACGAATGGTCAGACCAGAAAAGTTTAAACTATCAGTATGCTATAAAACTGATCACTCCCCCAGTTTGCCTTATTTTTCCAAAAAACTCTGTGCTCTCTGTGTCCTCTGTGGTTCATTGATTGATCTCTAATCTCTAACCTCTTTCCAAACCATTGAACCACAGAGGACACAGAGACCACCGAGTAAGTATGGTTTCAGTGATTGTTAGGGCGATTTGATCATATCTACCTGAATATGAATAGTTTTTCGTGATCTAGCCCAGATCAGCACCGTAAAAGTTATGAAATTATTTCTTATCCTGTACCAAAACCCAAGGCACCACGACCACGGCCCAAACCTCTTTATTTTGTTCAAACCAATCTTTGGCAAGCTCAACTTTCATTTTGCAGACTTTTTGTTGTTCCATCAGACTTTTAATGGATTGAGTATCATCTTTTTTAAAAGCATAGGCAATTTCAATCAAATCAAGCTTTGGCGCAATCCAGATGACGTCCCCTTTAGCAAAAAAACGCTGTAAATCTGACCAAAATATTTTGGCGGTTTGCAATTCTAAAGGCTGCTCATCATCAGCCTGAACAGATGGAGGCGTATTATTTGCAGTCATTATTGTTAACCCCTTAATTTTTGACATGGAATTGAGGAATGGTAGAAACAAA
>PCTP01000011.1:4266-4448 GCA_002770795.1 Gammaproteobacteria bacterium CG22_combo_CG10-13_8_21_14_all_40_8
GATTTTTCACTTAAAATGCAAGCCTATCATTTTAAAAAAAATAGCGATTATGGATAAAATTGACAATTTATTTGCCAAACCCATTACCCCAGAAACTTTTCGTTTCGATCAGGTCGTGGCCGAAGTATTTCCTGACATGATCAAACGCAGCGTGCCTGGGTATATTACTATTATAGAAGGCA
>PCTP01000091.1:0-1706 GCA_002770795.1 Gammaproteobacteria bacterium CG22_combo_CG10-13_8_21_14_all_40_8
ACAAAAGATTAGGCGAACCTGTTAGGTCTGAAATATGATCGGGATTAGCATGATCAACCAATGCACTAGTGACTTGAGCTGGCGTTGCTGTGGGATGCAGTTGTAAGTACAAAGCTGCTGCGCCCGCCACATGAGGCGAGGCCATTGACGTCCCGCTAATGGTTGCGGTTCCACCACTCAGCCAAGTAGAAGTAATACTGGAACCAGGAGCAAAAATATCGATACAGCTACCCCAATTAGAAAAGCTTGATCTAGTATCCACTGAAGTTGAAGAACCTACGGTAATTGCTGCGGGCACTTTATTAGGAGAACCAACACAGGCATCAGAGTTATCATTTCCCGCAGCAACAGCAAAAGTAATTCCTGCCTGAATCGCATTATCCACTGCTGTATCCAAGGCAACTGAATCGCCACCGCCCAAGCTCATATTAGCAACGGCTGGAAATATCGCATGGTTAATGACCCAATCTATTCCAGAGACAACACCAGAAGTTGTTCCACTACCAAAGCAATTTAACACTCTAACAGCGGTTAAACGGACATTTTTAGCGACTCCCCATGTCGCACTGCCAACGATCCCCGCAACATGGGTACCATGTCCATTACAATCGCTGGCATCACTATCATTATCCACATAATCCCATCCACTCACAGCTCTGCCCCCAAAATCGGTATGAGAGATATCAATGCCCGTATCTATAATATAAGCGTGCCCTCCCGTTCCATCTTGGGTGTAATCATAAGTCCCTGATAAGGGTAAATTCACTTGATCAATACGATCAATGCCCCAAGTTGCAGTATTTTGTACAGTATTTGCCACCATCTTTTGATCTTGTTCTATTAGCAGAATGTTGGGATCATTTCTGAGTAAAGGTATTTGAGCAGCATCCAGACTAAGCACATAACCCTCGATTGCCTTTGAAAACTGAGTAATGATCTTACCTCCCAGCTTTTGAGAAAGTGCCATTGAAGATTGCATTTTATTTTGGAAAGATTGATTTGAAGTTGATTTTTTCAACAACACAATATATTGATTTTTAATGGCTTTTGAGGGTACTGCGAGAGCAAGTTTAGCTATAATACCTACTTTAACAACAGAGGTATTGCTCTTAGCCGCCGTTGTTTCTTCTACATCGCCCCCGTATACCAGACTAAAATAAGTCATCGAACAAACTGCAAACACTGATCTAGGGAGGATAAATGATTTCAAAGCATGTTCCTTGTGTTTAACTGAATAATTATCATGCTTGATTCTACCAAAAAAACCTATCATTTGCTAAAATTGCGATGGTACCCTAACAACGCCCACTGGGGATGATAATTGGGTGCATATTCTCTTTGCCAGCTTACCTAGTCCTAGGGTTGGTGCTAATGTAACTGCTCATGAAATTAATCAATGCAATAACTCACCGCTGAATTTTTAATAGTATTACTGCCTGACATAAAATCAGCTGTCAAAAAGCGGGTAGCAGATGGGCTATTTTTGGTACCCCACCATTTGAGCAGCAGGCTGAATGTAATCGACCAGCCGACCAGCTTCTGATGCCGGAAAATCCTGTTTATCCAATTCAGTTTGCCAGAGTGAATGTGTAGCAGATCAAACTAAACAAAAAGGCGTACAACTAAAAGAACAATGTTTTCAATGCCAAAATCCTTGTGGATTTTTTCTCAACCTTGTTGAGGAAGGTATAACAGTTGGAGAAATT
>PCTP01000091.1:1754-4358 GCA_002770795.1 Gammaproteobacteria bacterium CG22_combo_CG10-13_8_21_14_all_40_8
GCAGCGACTTCATCGGGAGCACCCTGCATTCTAATGGTTTTATCATCAATCCATATGGCTCTATCTGCTATTTCTGTCACTAACCGAGAAGAATGAGACACTAAAACAACCGTTTGATTCGATTCAATCCTTTCTAAAATAAAGGCTTCAGATTTTTTTCTAAAATGACTGTCTCCAACGCCCAAAACTTCATCCAGTAGAATAATATCGGGATTAACAACAGCGGCAATTGAAAATCCTAAGCGTGCTCGCATCCCTGCGGAGTAATTTTTAACCGGTTTATACATAAATTGTCCAAGTTCTGAAAATGCGATAATATCAGGCAATTTCTCTGTTATTTCCTGTTTGGTTGCGCCCAACAACATACCATTCAAATAAGCATTATCAATACCACTTAACTGTGTATCAAAACCCGCCTGTAATGAGAGTAGTGAAATAGAGGCTCCATAATTAGTCAATTTCCCCGAGTTTGGGACAAGAATACCGGCCAGCAAACGCAGTAGTGTGGACTTACCCACACCATTCTTACCTATAATCGCCAGTGTTTCACCTCGATACACATCCATAGTAACGTTACTAAAAACCCTGTAATTTTCTGTTCTTAAAAAGCCAGTTTGTGTGTGATAGTGGAAATTCACCTGCTCAAGGGAAAGTAATTTTTCTTTGCTCATGACAACATCCTAGGATATTGATGATCCAACTTTTTTATAAGAGAGCTGCCAATAAACAAAAGAATCAATGATATAAGGAATAACGCGCCTAAATGATGCCAGTCGACAGAAATCCCCTCTATTAAAATATCTCGATAACTTTTGAGTAGAAAAGCCATCGGGTTTAGTAAAAAAATCTGTTGGTACTCGACAGGAATTTCTGTATAACTAAAGAATACTCCCGACACAAAAAACATCCCTTGTAATCCTATAGAGACTAAAAACTTAAGATCAGGCAATAAAGGGACAACAGCGGCAACTAAAAATGCGATGGAGAATATCCAAACCATTTGAGTAATAAAGAGTGCAAAAAGCTGCAACCAAAGAATGGATACATAATGTCCATTCAAAAATAACAGAGCAAAAAGTGCCAAAAAAGAAAACTGTTGTTTGAAAGAATCAACCAACACTGTAATAGTAGGGAAAACTCTTTTATCTATATAGACCTGTAGAATGAGGCCTTTATTCTGTGTGATACTGGTCATGGAACCTGACACTGATTTTTGAAACCATTGCATAGGAACAATACCAGTCAATAAAAATACATTATAATTTTCTGATCGACCGCGAAGTAGTACCACAAACACAAAGTAAAACATCAGCATGATAAGGATGGGTTCCACAATCCACCACAAATAGCTTAAGTAATAGGTCGATGCCTCAGAGCGCAAACTCGTAGAAACTTTGTAGAGCACAAAAGCTCTTAGCTTAGTATTAAAAATCATCTCTTAAAGAAAAATCTTCCTTCGTTCTGGTAAGATTCGGATTATACATGGGATCGTTATTAAGCACATCCCCCCATTTATTCCACATATATTTAACTTCCGAACGGTAACGCTTTAACTTCTTGGGAGTATCTTCTTTACCTCGACTAATCGACTCATGATGAAATAAAACGGCTTTAGGTGTATAGATATTTCTATAACCTAACTGTCTTACTTTTAAACAAAAGTCCACATCATTATAGGCAACTGTAAGATGAGTTTCATCAAGCCCTCCAACTTGTTGATAAAGCTCTTTTCTCACCAGCAAACAGGCTGCGGTCACAGCGGAATACTCACCTGCATAGTTCAATCTATTCAGATAGCCAGATGCATTTTTATCAAAAAACCGATGTGCATGGGCTGCAACATTCCCAACACCACAAATCACACCAGCATGTTGGATTCGCATATCAGGATAAAGTAATTTTGCGCCCACACAGCCCACATCCTCTCTCATCACATATTGGAGCATTTTCTCCAGCCAAGTGGGAGTAATCACTTCAATATCATTATTAATAAGCCCGATAACCTCTCCTTTAGCCTGTTTAACCGCAAAATTATTAATCGCAGAGTAATTAAATGGATGAGGATAAGAAATGACGGTTACATTGTTCAAACGCTGGATGCGTCTGAGATAAGCCTTAGTAGCAGGTTGTTGTGAATCATTATCGACAATAATAATTTCATAATGTTTATAGGTAGAGAGTTTTATGATACTTGATATACATTGTTTTAAAATACCCAAGCCATCTCTAGTTGGAATAATTAAAGAGACTAAAGGATTGTTATCTGTTTGATAAACTTTTGACTGATAATACCTTTTTATCAGATTTTGATGTGTTAAATCAGAACAGGTAGTTTTTTTTAACCTAGAAAGAATAAAAGGTATATGACCAATTCTCTGTTTCTGTACCAGCCCCCACCAAATCAATAGCTCATCAGAAACAGTATTTTGACAAACACTAGAACCCATTTTTTTAATGAAAGCAGACACAACGTCTCTGTGTATCACACAAGCTCTAGAAATATAATTAGTCGAAATAAAAAGCTCTTGATTCCAATCTGGTTTTAAAGCGTGGTGGTTTGTTGAATTAAGTTTACTTTCATCATGATCAACATACCAAATTTTC
>PCTP01000159.1:0-154 GCA_002770795.1 Gammaproteobacteria bacterium CG22_combo_CG10-13_8_21_14_all_40_8
ATTTGTTTTCCTTTTGATTAAAACAATCCGTGGTGGAAAAGCTGCCCCAGCCAAACCTTGGGATGGCGCAGACACTTTGGAATGGACTGTACCCTCTCCAGCTCCATACCACACATTCTCAACACCACCTAAAATTGATTGAGTGTTAGATGTC
>PCTP01000159.1:161-20447 GCA_002770795.1 Gammaproteobacteria bacterium CG22_combo_CG10-13_8_21_14_all_40_8
AATGAAAAAACGTTAAAGCAAAAAAATCGAAAAATTTTATTTCGTTTAGTTGTAGTTGCTGTAGGAATGATAGGGTTTTCCTTTGCCCTCGTTCCTCTCTACAATGTTTTTTGTAGTGTCACGGGAATTAATGGCAAAACTGGTGGGCAGACAACTGCTTCTGCCAGTATGCAAGAAGATGATTCTCGTGATATTTCTATCGAGTTTATTGCCATGAATGGCAAAGAGGGCGAGTTGGAGTTTCGTCCACGAAACAATCGTATGGAACTTCATCCCGGGAAAATATACTCGACAGAATTTTATGTTAAAAACTTGACCAACAAAGCAGTTGTTTTGCAGGCAGTGCCTAGTATTTCACCGGGTAGTGTCGCTTTAATGCTGCATAAAACAGAATGCTTTTGTTTCACTCAGCAACCCTTGGCGGCTGGTGAAGAGAAATGGATGCCCGTACACTTCTTTTTGGATAGCGAATTTCCAAAAGATATTCAGAAAATGACATTGCAATATACCCTGTATGATATTACAGGCAAGGGAGAGTTTGGGAAAGTTGTCTCCAACTAAGGCACTTTTTTAGAAACTTATACCGATTCGGAGAATATAAATGACTGATAATAAATACGAAACTTATTATGTCCCAGCACAAAGTCGATGGCCTATAGTTGGCGCTATTGCTATGTTTTTGCTGGCATTTGGTGCAGGAACCCTGATGAATGATCTCAGAACAGGTACGCCTGGAATGGGAAAGTGGATTGTCTATGCAGGCTTAGCCATTGTGCTTTATTTTACCTGGGGATGGTTTAAAGATCAGATTAATGAATCCATGGGTGGATTGTTTAGTAAGCAATTAGGCATGTCATACCGTCAAGGCATGATGTGGTTTATTGGGTCTGAAGTGATGTTCTTTGCTGGATTCTTTGGTGCACTTTATTATGCCAGAAACTTTGCCATGCCATGGTTAGCTGGTGAAGGCAATAACGCGATGACTCATGCTTTGTTATGGCCTGATTTCATTCCAAGTTGGCCACTGATCAAAACACCAAGCGGCACAGTAACAGAAGCGATGCAACCATGGGGTTTGCCTTTTATCAATACTGTTTTACTTGTGTCGAGTTCTTTTACTTTAACTTGGGCACATCATGCATTGATTGCTGGAAATCGTAAAAAACTTATCGGTGGCATGTTACTTACCGTCGCATTAGGTGTTGCTTTCTTATTCTTACAAGCTTCAGAATATCACGAAGCTTACACAGAAATGGGCTTAACACTAGGATCTGGGATCTATGGTTCTACCTTCTTCATGCTGACTGGCTTCCATGGAATGCACGTCACCCTTGGTACAATTATGTTAATTGTGATGACTGTTCGTTCAGGGAAAGGCCATTTCAGCGCAGATAAGCATTTTGCTTTTGAAGCCGCAGCATGGTACTGGCATTTTGTGGATGTGGTTTGGTTAGGTTTATTTCTATTTGTGTATATTCTTTAACGGCCATTTGTTATTTATACCACAAACAAACCGAGGCATTCCTCGGTTTGTTTGTTTGTACGATCAAGGAGTTAATTTATGAGTTGAGACCATGGGGTTGTAGTGTGCCAGTCTTGATTCCAATGATGATTAAGATGACTAGTATAACGGCACTAACTACCCGTAGGGTTAATGCGTTTATTAATCCTTTTTTATTATCGCCATCTTTGCCCAGAAAAAAAAGGCCTCGAAATAAAGTGGAAATCATTAGGGCAAAGACAAAAAATATTAAAGTTTTAATTAACATAATGGCACTCATTAGATTGCAGGTAAAATAGATTGTATCAGTTTTTAGGTGAATCATTCTGCTAAAAAACCAAATTAAAACGACGGTTGCCTTTCTAATCGTAGTCAGTTTATTTTCTGTTTTGGTATCATTGGGGTTTTGGCAATTAGATCGAGCACGGCAAAAAAAGGCCATGCTCGAGCAGCAGCATCAAAATGATTCAAAACCGCCCGTTTTGTTAAATCAAAACAATACAAGTGATATACAGGCATTTACACCGGTCGAATTAGAAGGAAATTGGTCTTCAGAATGGAATTTTTATCTAGATAATCGAATTGTCGATGGAAAGACAGGTTATAATGTGCTTAGTTTATTCGTCAATCAAAACAATCAAGCCGTATGGGTTGATAGGGGTTGGTTGGTCTTTGAAAATGGACAAAGACAGTTTCATTTTCCACCCGTATCTGCATTACAAAATCGCTTACTGGGCTATGTGCATTATCCTGGGGAGTTTAATGTCGTAACTTTGCCAGAACTAAAACCCAATAAGTTAGCAATAATGCCTGGTATAAAAATGAGCCACTTAGTGGCCTTTTTTAAAGAGCGCGGAATTACTTTAATGCCCTTTGTGGTGCGTCAAACATTCCCGCAATCAGAACACGGCCTATTAAGAGAATGGAGGATTGTCGAGTTCCCACCCTCTAGGCATGTTGGGTATGCGGTTCAGTGGTTCAGTTTGAGTGGCGTATTACTTATTTTGAGTTTTATCCAATTTAGAAAGAAAAACAAGGTATCGAAATGACGCAAACAGAAGTCAAACCTCAAACAAAAAATAATCATTTCACCATTATCTCTTTGCTGGTTATATTTGCGCTGCCAATGGTCATCGCTTATTCGGGTTGGTGGTTGGGGTGGTTTAATAATCTACCAAAAACCAACAAGGGTGAGTTATTGACGTCTGTAATTTTAATCAATGACACAGGTATTTGGGTTGATAACGCGCCTTTAGCAATTGCTGATCTTAATCATCATTGGTGGTTGATCTATGTGGCCGATGATGAGAATTGTGCTCTACATTGCCAGGTCAATGCATACTTAGTGAATCAAACTAGATTGGCTTTGGCAAAAGAAATGGATCGCGTTGAAAACATGATAGTGAACAAAGACACCTCTTTTACCTCTTCGGCTAAAAAATATGTCGCTGAACATTTTTCAAATCCCAAGTTTAATGTATTGAAAGGTCAAACGCGTATTGAGCCAGACCATATTTATTTGATGGATCCTATTGGTAATATCATGTTGAAATATCCACCCATTAATAACCCAGAAGAAGCTGGCGTTAAGGGAAAGGATATTCTTTATGATATTAAAAAATTATTAAAATTTTCTAGATTGGGTTAGACCATGCCTGTACGTTTAATGAGAAATATTGCCATTTTTGCGTCATTTTTAGCATTAATTGTGGTGCTTTTGGGGGCTTGGACAAGGTTGAAAGATGCTGGATTAGGTTGTCCTGACTGGCCAGGGTGCTATGGTCAATTAACGGTTCCGAGTGAAACCTTTCACATAGAGAAGGCTCAACGGGCTTTTCCTGATAGAAAAATTGAACCCGAAAAAGCTTGGGCTGAAATGACGCATCGCTATTTTGCTAGCAGTTTAGGTTTTATTATTTTACTGATGGCTGGATTGTCAATTCTGTTGAAAAAAAGAGAAAGCAACTACTCTATCAAATTGCCCTTGATGCTATTGGGCTTGGTTATTTTTCAAGGGATGTTAGGTATGTGGACAGTCACAATGAAGTTAAATCCAGCCATAGTCTCTAGTCATTTACTGATGGGGATGACAACATTTGCGTTGCTGGTTGCTTGGGGTTTTATAAATCACTATAAAATAAATCCATGCAACATCGGATTTGGCGAAGCAGTGAAATACCAAAGAATAGCTGTAGTTGGACTGATAATTGTGGTGCTGCAAATTGCTTTTGGAGCCTGGACTAGTTCTAATTATGCAGCGATGGTCTGCACTCAGTTACCCATATGCCAAGGTGATTGGCTTGCAAATTTACGCCCGCTTGAGGCCTTTCAAATTTGGGGGCATGGGGCTGATAATTATGAGTATGGGGTTAAATCATTAGAAGCAAGAACGACTATACATGTTGTGCATCGTTTATGGGCGATTGTGGCGTTAACAGCCATTTTAAAATTAAGTTGGTCCTTAAGAAAAAGCAGTAGCAATGTGCTAAAGAACTTTTCTAACGGGTTGGTGATGGTGGTTATTATTCAATTTTGTTTGGGTGTTTCTAATATAGTCTTCCATTTACCCTTAGAAGTAGCTGTCGCCCATAATGGAGGAGGTGCTGTATTGTTTGCATCCCTAGTCTCCTTGAATATTTTGTTATTTATAGCAAGTAACGCTTCAAAAGAACAACCGGGATCTGTAACCCTATGAGAACCAATCCAAAGCTAAGCGAAAATAAGCCGACTTGGCGTGACTATTATGAGATGACAAAGCCCAAGGTGGTTGCCTTATTGCTTGTAACCGCCGTCATCGGGATGTATTTGGCAACCAATCCTGCTGTTGATCCGTGGGTACCCTTAGATGTACTCATTTTAGCGACCATTGGAATAGGTTTTGCTGCCAGCGGTGCTGCAGTGGTTAATCATGTAGTCGATGCCCGAATAGATGCCATCATGGCCCGTACAGATTCTCGCCCCATTCCCACAGGTAAAATTCCTCCAGCAAAAGCGATTGCTTTTGCCATTATACTATCCGTGCTCTCCATGGTGATTTTGGGCGTATTCATCAATTGGCTGACAGCTGTTTTGACATTATGTGGGCTGGTGGGGTATGCACTAATTTATACCATGTATCTAAAAAGAGCTACACCGCAAAATATCGTTATCGGTGGTGTCTCAGGCGCAATCCCTCCCCTATTGGGGTGGACTGCTGTGACAAATTCAGTCGATCCTTTTGGCTTATTACTGGTTTTGATTATTTATACTTGGACGCCACCGCATTTTTGGGCGCTGGCTATTCATCGTCGTGACGATTATGCAAAGGCCAATATTCCCATGTTGCCCGTGACTCATGGTATAGATTTCACTAAAACAGCTACCTTGCTTTATACGGTATTGCTGGTTCTTACTACAATTTTACCCTATTTGACGGGAATGAGTGGTATCATTTACTTGGGTGGAGCACTTTTTCTTGGGTTAGGATTTTTATACCATGCTTGGGAGCTTAAATTTAATCCAAAGCCTAACTCTGCGATGAAAACCTTTGGGTTTTCTATTGCCTATTTACTAGCATTGTTTGTGGTATTGTTAGTGGATCATTATATTTTCATTAGCCCTTTAATTTTACATTGAGTCGGTCCAATATGCATAAAAATACAAAAACTGCACTATGGGTAGCAATGATTCCATTATCTATTGCTATTTTGTTTATGGTGAAAGTAATTAACGACAGCAAGGGTACTCAAACTTTTCAAGAGATCCATCTCTACCAAGAAATCAAAACCTTGTATGATTTCCAACTCACTACAGCTCATTCCACTGTAATAAATAAATCCGCTCTAAAAGGATATCTTACCCTAGTGTTTTTTGGATATACCCATTGCCCGGATGTTTGTCCCACAACCATGGCTAATTTGGCAAAAATTTATCAAAAATTAAAACCAGATGCTCAAAAGAAAGTGAAGATACTATTTGTGAGTGTTGATCCTTCACGAGATACACCCGATAAAATTAGTGAATATGCTCAATATTTCAATCCAAAATTTCAAGCAGCAACAGCCTCTATTGAAGTATTAACCCAATTTACCCAATCCATGGGGGCATTATTTATGATTAATAAACCTGATGCACAGGGAAATTATGAAGTGGATCATACAACAAAGGTTTTTCTCCTCAATGAGGATGTGAATTTAATTGGCATTTTTGATGGGCAGTTATTGCCCCCTGCACAAGAATACCCAGTTGATCAATTAGTAAATGAAATGCAAAGAATTGTTTTCAACTAACTTGAATGTTCTCGGGTATATATCGGTCAGATGGTAATTTATATCACTGAAATTCAACAAGGATAGTCTCATGATTAAAATGGCTCATATTATTATAGCCTTATTTGTAGTGCTAAGTTTGTGGGCTTGTGCCACTGAGAAAAGCACGCTTGCTGATGATGAATTTGCAGATCATGAATCAGATTTTACACCATTGAAATGTTCGAAAGTTACACGCATTGGCTCACATTTTAAAAAAACTATCTGTTTGACAAAAGAAGAGCAGTTAGAGGGTGAGCGGAAGGCAAGAAAAAAAATTGAAGAAGAAGCTAAACATCAAGCAATTCAAAACTGATTTTGTCGGTATCTTCTTCGTTGAAAATAAATGGTATACCACTTGTTTTTTATATTCGCTCAATTTCCTCTCTATATCCCCTTCCTTCCAGCTTTCTGGCGAAAGCCGACGCAGCCGCTTGAGAGGTGTTTATCATCTATATTCAGCACGTTGGACATAAATTGTTACATATTAAATTACATTTACAATAAATGCCAAGCGACAAACATGGACGGGTAATATAATTACTGTTAGATTTAGATCTAATCAATCTATCCCCAATTAAACATTATATAGGTTAAATATGTCAAAATTAAAACTTACTAGTATAGCCATATTCTCTGCTCTTTTATTTTCAGCCTGTTCAAATATGCCCGCAGAAAAACCAAAAGCAAAGATAGCAAAGGCTGATTCATCTAGAGCGGATTTGGTCTGTTTTAAAACACAGAGAGTTGGTTCGCATATGCAAAACAAGCGTTGTATCACAAAATCACAAGCTGAAGAAGAAAAAAGGGCTGTCCAAAAAGAACTAAACCATATAACTCATCAAAATTCAAAAATTAAAGATAAAGGTTAGTTTATAGATTAAATAAAAAATTATTTATGAATAAGGTTCTAGCGATTTGACCTGTCGACATATAATAGACGTATGCTGCATTTTATCGGTTTTTCTCACCTCATGTGCTACTTTGCCGCCTACTCATCAAGATAATATCTGTGATATTTTCTATGAGAAAAGTGGCTGGTTCGATGATGCAGAAGATACGGAAAAAAAATGGGGAGTTCCTATCCCTGTTTTAATGTCTTTTATCTATCAAGAAAGCCGTTTTAAACAAGGGGCTCAACCCGTTCGTAAATGGTATTTGGGATTTATCCCCGGACCTAGAGCCTCTTCCGCATATGGTTATGCGCAAGCAAAAGATCCCGTTTGGAATGAATATCGAGCATCAACAGGGAATAGTTGGGCGTCTCGCAGTGATTTTGAAGACGCTGTGGATTTTATTGGTTGGTATATTTATGGAAGCCATCAGCAACTCAAAATTAAAACCTCGGATGCTAAAAGGCAATACTTGGCGTATCACGAAGGGCGAGGTGGCTATAGTCGCGGTAGTTTTCAATCCAAAAAATGGTTAATCGGTGTTGCCAATAAAGTAGCTAATCGTTCTGCAACCTATACCAAACAACTTAAAACCTGCCGAAGTGATTTGGAAGGTTGGTGGCCGTTTTGGTGAAGCATATATCGTTAGATTATGGTTTGAGCAACTGCATTGCTGAATGAAGTTGTCTTTTTAAGCGACCAAATTAATTTCAGAAAAAAATCAGTAAAAATTGAGAAGCAAATTTTAAGTAAATGACTTTACACCTTCTTTTGTGCCTAAGATTAAAATATCTGCATGACGCGCTGCAAATAAACCGTTAGTGACTACCCCGACGATTTCGTTTATTTTCTTTTCCATTGCAACTGGTTCACTAATTTTCAGGTTGTGGACATCAAGAATTACATTACCATTATCTGTGGTAAAACCAACTCGGTACACCGGATCTCCTCCAAGTTTAACAAGCTCTCTAGCGACATAGCTTCGTGCCATTGGTATGACTTCCACAGGTAAAGGGAAATGACCCAATTGACTTACAAGTTTGCTTTCGTCGGCAATACAGATAAATTTTTCAGCAACTGCGGCGACTATTTTTTCTCTGGTGAGTGCCCCGCCTCCACCTTTGATGAGATGGAGCATCTTATTGGACTCATCTGCTCCATCCACATAGACAGAAAGATTACTGATGCTATTAAGATCAAAGACTTCGATGCCATGTTTTCTCAATCGGGTCGCTGTCGCTTCTGAACTAGCTACCGCTCCCTGAATACGATGTTTCTGTTTAGCTAAGGCATCTATAAAATAGTTGGCTGTAGAGCCTGTACCAACACCGACAATGCTATCGTCATCTATAAACTTTACAGCAGCTTCTGCAGCGGCTTTTTTTTGTTGGTCTTGGGACATGATATATCACTCTCATACAAAAATTTTGCTCATTATAACTGAGCATTGATAGGTGTGAACAGGAAAAGCCTATGGGAATTCTATAAGCAGGCAAAATCAGCATTAATAAACCTAAAAAATAAACGATTTATCAATAAGATAAGCCAGATTATAATGATTTAAAAAATTCTTGATCCCATGAAAAGAAAGGAGTAATCTTACCAGTCCTCAAGGACAGTGATTTAATGAATAGGATTTGAATAAGCTTTTTAGTGTTTGTGGTTGGAAATAAAAATGAAACGTAAAACTGACCCCATGCTTATTTTAACGGTGATAGTCGTATTAGGGATGATTGGTTCAAGTATCCTTTCAGGGACAAAAAATGTAAGTGGTGATTTAGTGGTTGATAGCAACACTTCTTTTGCTCAGAACGATATCGAGTAAAATAGCATTTTCAGACAAAAAAAACCCTTTAAAAGGGTTTTTTTTTGTCTGAAAATTGGTGATTTGAGTTATATTAAAATGGTAACAAGCTCAATTCTTAACAACAAAAATATTTTCTGATCATTTTGGGTTAGAATTACACAATGAATCTAGCATTGAAAATAAGAGAAGTATCATGGCATTAAAAGGTAAGCACATTATTCTAGGAATTAGTGGTGGAATTGCTGCTTATAAAAGTGCTCAGCTGGTACGTTTGCTTCGAAAAGCAGGAGCAGAAGTTCAGGTGGTTATGACTGAGGGGGCTCAGTCTTTTATTACCCCAATGACCTTTCAAGCACTCAGTGGGCGTGAAGTGCGTACAACCTTACTAGATCCAGCAGCAGAGGCGGGTATGGGGCATATTGAATTGGCAAAATGGGCTGATTTAATACTTTGTGCGCCAGCCACAGCAAATTTGATAGCGTCATTGGCACATGGCCAAGCTGGGGATTTATTATCGACCTTGTGTTTAGCAAGCGCAGCGCCTATTGCGGTGGCCCCTGCTATGAATCAACAAATGTGGCATGCATTCGCCACACAGGAAAATATGGGTATTTTACACAGAAGGGGTACTTTGGTTTGGGGGCCTGCAGAAGGAGAACAAGCTTGTGGTGATCAAGGGTTTGGACGAATGTTGGAGCCCGACGAATTGTTTGCTCAAGCCGTTCAACATTTTGTACAGAGTCGATTGATGCTGGATAAAAAAATCATCATTACTGCAGGCCCGACGTTTGAGTCCCTAGATCCCGTGCGATTTTTGGGTAATCGTAGTTCGGGTAAAATGGGTTATGCTTTAGCTCAGGCTTTTGTGGATGCTGGCGCTAAGGTGATACTGATCTCTGGCCCAACATCTCTTAATGTGCCTTCTGGATTAAGCCTCATTAAAGTGGAAAGTTGCTTGCAAATGTTGCAACAAGTTGAGCAACATCTTCAAGGCACCGATGTATTTGTTGGTTGCGCGGCAGTGGCTGATTATCGAGCTGAATCTATCTCGGAACAAAAAATTAAAAAATCTGATGATCAGTTAGTGCTTACTTTAGTAAAGAATCCAGATATTATAGGAAAAGTGGCAACTTCTGAAAATAGACCTAAACTTGTAGTGGGGTTTGCTGCAGAAACTCAAAATGTGGCGGCCTATGCATTAGGTAAATTGCAAAACAAAGGATTAGATCTCATCTGTGCCAATGATGTGTCGTCACAAGACTTGGGCTTTGGTAGCGATAAAAATCGTATTTTGTTAATTTCAAAACAACATCCCAATGGACAAGACTTAGGTGAAGCGAATAAAAGGGTTTTAGCAAAAAAAGTAGTGGCTGCTATAGCTGTTTATTTAAAATAACATCACAAAATGATCAAAGCTAAAAGTTGTGGGCATTTTGTGAGTGGAGATTATTGTTTACTTTTATAGAAATACTTTGCATTTATTGAAGGAGTTATTGTGAAAAGAAAGCAGAGAATTGGTCAAACAGCCGCAGAAAAAAAACCAGCTACAAAAAAAACTCCCTCCAATGTAAATGGACTGAGCCTATTAAGGTTTGCGGGCCCCACGTTGGCCATCAGCATCACTACGCTTCTTGCAGTCTCCTTTCTACAATTTTATCTTATTATACAGGTACCTAGTGATGAAAGGACTAGTCGATATTTGGATACAACACTGACCAGCTATGCAGAATTGGTAAGATTTACCGCCTCAGCAAACTCTATAGCATTAAAGGTGGCAGCTCAAGATCCTAAGCTTAAAGATGCCTTGAGAAATAAGAACTTAGAGGAAATTTCTATTTTAGAAAAGGAGTTGACCAGTACTTATCATCAAGTGCTGGGCGTGCGAATTTTAAGCCCAGATTTAATCAAAACCGATACCAATAGCCAACCTATAATCACTAATGTGACATTGGATATTATTCGTAGAACAGCGAAGGGAGAAGTCTTATCCCCTGAAGTGATTGGTTTGGGTACCCCACAACAATATGTTGCGATTACACAGATAGTCGAAGATAAAGGACAACTTTTAGGGGTGATTTTGGCTGGTTTTGAAGTCAAAATGATAAATGACGCTCTAGTTAAAATTCAATCTGTGCCAGGTTATTTGGAGTTGAGACAAATTTTTGGAGGGACAGTTCGTATTTTAGGTACTCATGGTGATGCAGCTCTCAAAATCGAAGAACCTTTAGGGGTGAGTAATTTAGAAGGAACTTCATGGCAATTAGCTTACTGGCCTTCGGGTCAGGAAGATTTCTCCACCTATGGAGACACGCTGATATTTTGGATAGCAATTACCTTTATGTTGTTATTAGTTGCTACATTAGGTTTTTACGGATATTACCGATTGGGTAAAACAGTACGTTTAGATACAGCAAGATTATTACAGCTTATTTTAAATGCCCACTCCCCTCATTTCGCCATTCCCAACGGCGTTTTTAGTCTTAGGATCATCTCGGATTTGGCGTATAACCTGTCTCGGGCAGGAGTAGTAACTGCAGATAGTTCAATGAATTTTACGGCACCTAAGGAAGCAACTTCTGATCTAGAATCTGGTGTTGTTGAGTTGGCTGATGATCAATATGAAGTGAATCCATTTTCATCCCCCTTTATAGATGATGCGGCGATGGATTTAGAGATTATGCAAGATGAAACTGCCTATGAAATTCCGCAAGAGGTTTTTAGAGATTATGATATTCGAGGGATTGTCGGAGAGACATTATCGGCAGAACTGATAGAAGCCATTGGACAGGCTATTGGTAGTGAAGCGTTTGAGAGAGGCGAGCAAAGAATTGTAGTGGCTCGTGATGGAAGACTCTCCAGCCCGGAACTCATTCAAGCGCTAAAATCAGGACTCATATTGAGTGGTAGAGATGTGATTGATATCGGTGAAGTGCCGACTCCAGTACTGTATTTTGCCCTAGAACATCTAAAAATTGGCTCAGGCGTGATGCTGACCGCTAGCCACAATCCCGCTTCCTATAATGGATTAAAAATGGTTTTAGCTGGTGAAACACTCTGTGGTCAAGGCATTCAAAATTTATACAAAAGAATTGTGTCTAGTGAATTATTAACAGGAAAAGGCAGCGAAGTTTCACAAAGCATTGTGCAAGATTATATGGCGACAATTACCTCTGACGTGGCGCTGGCACAGCCCCTCAAAATTGTGGTTGATTGTGCCAATGGTGTCGCTGCAAAGGTAGCTCCGCAACTGTTTCAAGCCTTGGGTTGTGAGGTCGTGGGGATTAACTGCAAGGTAGATGGTAATTTCCCAGGCCACTCACCAGATCCTAGTCGTCCTGAGAATATGAAGCAGTTGATTGAGCTAGTGGTTTCCGAGAAAGCAGATTTGGGTATCGCATTTGATGGAGATGGTGATCGATTAGGCGTGGTTGATTCTGCAGGAAATATTATTTGGCCAGATGTGCAGATGATGCTTTTTTCGATGGATATGCTATCCAGAAATCCCGGTGCAGATATTATTTTTGATGTAAATAGTTCAAAAAATTTATCCAGAATTATTCGAGGTAACGGTGGTCGTCCTTTAATTTGGAAAGTGGGTCATTCCAACATCAAAGCAAAAATGCAGGAAACTGGTGCATTGCTGGGTGGTGAGCGTAGTGGTCATATTTACTTTAAAGAGCGCTGGTTTGGTTTTGATGATGGTATATATGCAGGGGCGCGTTTGTTAGAAATTTTAGCTGCTGATTTTAGAAAATCAGCAGAGGTTTTCAAAACATTCCCTGAAACGTTCACTTCACCCGAATTTCATCTGGATATGGAGGAAAAAAATAAATTACCCTTTATGGAAAAATTCATTCAAAAATCCCAATTTAAATCCGGTAATGTGCTCACCATTGACGGTATTCGAGTAGACTACCCTGATGGATGGGGATTGTTAAGAGCTTCAAATACAGGCCCTTACCTTGTGGCTAGATTTGAAGCTGAATCACAAGTTAGCCTCAAGAAAATACAAAGAGAATTTAGTCAACGTATGCTGCAAGTTGAGCCAGAATTAAAATTGCCATTTTAGGATAAAAATGAAATGACTAAAAAAGAAAAAAAAACATCTAGAAAGCAACAGATCTTACAAACCTTGGCGGCTATGCTAGAGACAAATGCAGGTGAACGAATTACCACCGCAAAACTTGCCGCAGAAGTTGGAGTTTCCGAAGCGGCACTGTATCGACACTTTCCCTCAAAAGCCCGAATGTTTGAAGGACTGATCGAATTCATTGAAGAAACTCTTTTTTCAAGAATTAACCTGATTATGAAAGAAGAAACGATCTGCCATATACGCTGTCATAAAATATTAACCTTAATTCTAACCTTTTCAGCCAGAAATCCAGGGATTAGCTGTTTAATGACTGGAGATGGTTTAACCGGAGAACAAAGTCGATTGAGAGAACGTATCAATCAACTTTTTGATCGATTACAGACACAATTAAAACAAGTAATCAGAGAGTCGGCCTTAACTGGATCCGAACAAACCAAAGATGCTTTGGTGGTCGCCAATTTGTATTTATCCATTGTTGAAGGCCGTATCAGGCAGTTTGTTAGAAGTGGTTTTAAACAAAGCCCTCTGGCCAGCTGGAATAGCCAATGGGAAATGATCAATCAGGGTTAATCACGACAGAAGACGCGCAGCATCTTCCGGCAAGGACCGATTTTAGCCCACGGTCTCTAGGAGCCTGTCCAAGAATAGACTGATCTACTGCGGCCAAGCCTGATTGGCCAGATTTTCCCTCGCTACGATCGCTATTCTCGGACAGGCTCCTAGGCCGAGTGGAGTGCGAATGCACATCATCCTTTTTGCTCTCAAGCTATAAAATTATGCTGAATTGAGTTTGTAAAAATCGGCATAAATTATGCTCGTAATATTATTGCAAATCACACAGATAGATACCCTTGATACCTATGAAGTTACGAACAAATTTATTTCTCATTTTTGGCGGCTTGTTGTTGATATTATTAATATTGCAATGGTAGGTATTGACCAATGTGAGTCGTAATATACAGCAAATTGTTGAAACATCTGTTTTTAGAGTCAGCAAAGATACTGCCGCAGCGGTTGTTCTACATCAACTTAAAGGGTTTTCCAGCAAAATTTTTCTCAGTATGTTATCTATTCTCATTTTGGGATTAGCCGTAGTGACTTATTTTTCACACCGATTATCGAGTCCATTAGAGAAACTAAAACAAGCCGCACAATGGGTTGCTGAAGGAGAAACTGGAAAACAAATTCCCACAGAGAATTTACAAGGGACGAGTGAGGTGTTAGATGCTATCAAGCAGTTTAATCAGAGGTCTTTACAATTGGCCCAGCTAGAAAAACACAACCAACAACTGCAAAATAAATAACAACTCAATGAACTTGGGGCGATTGCTAAAGGATTTGCACGCAGCTTGCGTAATCCACTGAATTCATTGAGTTTGGCTGTCGATGAATTGGCAACAGAAGAGTTGGACAATCCGCGTAAAATCGAGTTGCATCGCGTTGTTTTACGCCAGATAAGCTGAATAGATCAATGGATTAAAAACTTCATGGCACTTAATCAGGAGCAGGATCAAGTGATAACAATTCCCATGAATGCACTGATTGAAGATTTAGTGTTGGAGTTTAAAACTGGCACTTCAGATATTCTATGGTATTTTGAATGGACTGAGATATTTTCAATTGTGGCGCTCGAAACGGAACTGCAGACCATTGTGCACGTGTTGTTAGAATTCGATACGATGGATATAGATGTATGGAAATCCAATCTGATGAAATGCCTGATCATGAGATTTAGGTTATCAAAGATAAAGATCATCAAGAGAAAAGAAAAATCATCATTGAAAAAGAAATTAAAACGGATGAAATTAAAGATGATTAAAGGAGTTAACGCTTTATGATAAGTCCTTCTTGCCTTCAAGCAAGGAGGGCCTTTTTAAGGAGAAATTTGTATTTTAGTCAAATCAAGGTAAGATAAAGAAAAAATTGTATGAGTCATATCCTGTGAAATTTTTAAAACCTGCTTTCATCTCATTGTTTTCGACCTATAGCTTTATTCTCGGTTTTGTGAGTACTCAGAAAATACTAAGTGAAGGGGTTTCCCTAATTGACTTGGGTTGGTGGTTAAGTAATGTACCCTTCACTTTATTGTTAATATCACTCTTAGCGCTTAAATCGATGCCAAGAACTCAGCCTAATCTGCCTTGGGTGAGTTTTCCCATGCTATCTGGAGTACTACTGATGATTATTGCTGTAGGCAATGGTGCAGAAGTCACTAGGCTTCAGGTTATATCCGTCGTTATTATGGCTATTGGCTACATACTCTATCTTACATGGTATTCTCGATTAGAAAAGAGACATGCGGATTCAGTGAAAATCGGCCAAGAGTTACCAGAATTTAGTCTCCTGAGTTCAGAGGGAGAAAAATGGTCATCTCATCAGTTAGTGGGTGCACCCACTATTCTGTTATTTTATCGAGGAAATTGGTGTCCACTTTGTGTTGCTCAGATAAAAGAGCTTGCTAGTGAATACCAACAAATCGCTGCCTTGGGAGCCAGAGTATTATTGATCAGCCCACAACCAGAATCACACAGTCAAGCACTGGCTAAAAAAATGAATGCTCCCATGGAATTTATGACGGATAAAGATCATCAAGCGAGCAGAACTTTAGGGATTGCTGTCAAAAATGGTATTCCTTTAGGGATGGAAATCTTAGGTTATGATTCCGAATCTGTATTGCCCATGGTGATGATAACCAATTCATTCGGTCAATTGATTTGGATGGATCAAACAGACAACTATAGAGTTAGACCTGAACCATCTACCTTTATCAAAGTTTTACAGGAAATAACTCAAGCTCAATAAATTTTTAAATGATACCCTCCAGTCAAGGATTTATATTAACGCGACATTGTTCTAATTTTAATGGGAAGAACATTATTCATTATTGGCTGGCAACGGATGCCGGTCCAGTCAAATTATCTGTGGAAAATGAACCTTCGCTCTTTTTTGTTGAGGCACAAAAACAAGAAATTGTTGAAAAGTATCTATCCGATCATCAAATTAAATTTGAATCCAAACCAATAGATTTACAAAATTTTTCGTATCAAAAAATGCTTGTTATTTACTTCCCTTGTGGTTCAATTTTTTATCAAGCTAAAAACCTGTTAAATACCTATGAAATTGAAATTTATGAAAGTTCTGTACGTGAAGCTGATCGGTATCTGATGGAAAGATTTATTTGTGCTGGTGTTGAATTTAGAGGACAGAGAATAGAACGTTCAAACTTCACCGAGTATCAACAACCTCAGATGAAGGGATGTGATTTTCACCCGCAGCTTAGGCTGTTATCTTTAGATGTTGAATGTTCATCCAAAGGAGAGTTATACAGTATTGGATTATTCAATGGGGACAGCTCTAATGGTATGAAAAAAGTGATCATGGTTGATCCCTTAGCCCATCAGAGGGAAATGAATCAATCCGAAGAGTGGATTGAATGGGTTGTGGATGAAAAAAATTTACTGTTGAAATTACAACAATGTATACAGCTTTATGATCCTGATATCATTATCGGTTGGAATATAATTAACTTTGATTTCAAATTAATGATTCAACGTGCTAAAAAAAACAACCTCATCTTGAAGTTGGGAAGAAGTGAAAAAGAAATCGTATGGAGAGAAAACGTCAATGACTCACAGCAAGGCTTCGTTTCATTAGAAGGACGCATGGTGATTGATGGTATCTCTTCATTAAAGGCAGAGTCTTATAATCTGGATAGCTTTAGCTTAGAAAATGTCTCACAAAAATATTTAGGAGAAGGTAAAAAAACACAAAATGTAGATGATCGTTTGCAAGAAATTATAGATGATTTCCATCATAACAAACCCAAACTGGCAGAATATAATATTCAGGATTGTATTTTAGTTTGGAAAATTTTTGAAAAGCTCCAATTAATGGACTTTTTAATATTTCGATCTCAATTAACAGGTTTAGAATTGGATCGTTCTGGTGGCTCAGTGGCTGCATTTAACCATTTGTATTTACCTCACTTACATCGACAAGGCTACATCTCAGCTAATTTGCCTAAAAACGCTGTAGCAAGTCCCGGTGGCTTTGTAATGGATTCAAAACCGGGACTTTATAAAAATGTTTTAATCCTGGATTTTAAGAGTCTATATCCATCAATCATTCGAACATTTAAAATTGATCCTCTTGGACTTATTGTGGGTTTGCATGAACAAGTACAGCACATCAACCAGCCTATACCTGGTTATAGGGGCGCATTCTTTTCCAGAGAAAAACATATACTGCCAGAGTTGATCACTCAGTTATGGCAACAGAGAGATATTGCCAAAAAAGATAAAGATCTCGCGCGATCTCAAGCGATAAAAATATTAATGAACTCTTTCTATGGTGTGCTGGGATCATCGGGTTGTGCTTTTTATGACACAAGATTAGCTAGTTCAATTACACTAAGAGGTCACTTCATTATGCAGCAAACAGCAAAATGGATTGAGGCTCAAGGTTATGAAGTGATTTATGGAGATACTGACTCGACTTTTGTTTTGTTAAAACCACAGCTTTTATTGGATCAATGTATAGAAATTGGAAAAGATTTAGAACAGTCAATTAACGAACAGTGGAAAAATTATTTAGAGACAGAATTTAATTTGCCTTGTTATTTAGAAATAGAATTTGAAACCACCTTCTGTCGTTTCCTAATGCCTACCATTCGTGGATCTAAAATGGGCAGTAAAAAACGCTACGCGGGTTTAGTTAAAACAGAAAATCAAGAAACTCTATTATTTAAAGGCCTTGAAAATGTGCGTTCCGATTGGACCACTCTTGCCAAAACTTTTCAGCACCAATTATATCAAATGATTTTTCATGATCAGAACCCATCAGACTATATCAGAGAGACTGTCCAGCAAATATATTCGGGACAATGGGATGAACAGTTGGTTTATCGAAAACGCTTACGAAAAAAATTGAATAGTTATGTCAAAAATACGCCACCACAAGTAAAGGCGGCCAAAATAGCTGATGAACATAATCGATCACTTGGTCGTAGCCCTAAATACCAAAACAAGGGTTGGATCTCTTATGTGTTTACTCAAAGTGGCCCCCAACCCGTGGATCATGTCACTGCTGAATCGGTTGATGACGCAATAAAAGAGGCAGATCGATTACTCTATGTGGCTAAAAGTCGTGGCAAGCATTGTGTGATTTATGAGGAAGTGCAACAATAATATATGCACTTAAGTCTGATACAGATGCTATTATCAGAACAGTCCCTTCAACTATGACAGCCACGGAGAACTAACATGCCATTTTCTTGTGCCAGAAAAATGCTCATTTGTTCATTGATATTTTGTTTTACTGGACAAAGCTTTGCCGATGGTCCATGGAAATTGCGCAAAGATAAGCACAATATTCAAGTGTATACCAAAGATGTTGAGGGTTCTTCGTATAATGCAGTGAAAACGACAACTTTTGTTGAGGGTGTTTCATTAAGTGCTGCAGTTGCATTAATCAC
Organism: Gammaproteobacteria bacterium CG22_combo_CG10-13_8_21_14_all_40_8; assembly: GCA_002770795.1. Classification (GTDB taxonomy): domain Bacteria; phylum Pseudomonadota; class Gammaproteobacteria; order Enterobacterales; genus 21-14-all-40-8. The sequence goes on from PCTP01000159.1 coordinate 18,215, forward strand.
TGATGTAGAGTCTTGTACCGAATGGGCTCCAAATTGTGCTAAATCCTATGTTTACAAAGAAATTAGTGAAACAGAATCCCTTGTTTATACTGACAATGATATGCCATTTCCTGTTTCAGATAGAGATGTGTTATCCAGAGTGGCGTGGCATCAAGATCCCCAAACTTATGAAGTCACCATGACGAGTCAGGCAACTGTCGATATCTTAGCGCCAGTCAAAGGCAAGCTTCGCCTAACTGAAGCCAATGCCGGTTGGACATTTACCCCTTTGGGGCACGGAAAGATAATGGTGACAAACCAGGCTCATATTAACCCTGGCTCTAGTTTACCTGGCTGGGTGACTAACATGCTGTTGGTCAGTACACCCTATGAAACCATGAAGGCATTTACTAAACAGGTTAAAAAGCCGAAATACCAAAATGTATCAATTTCTTTCATTCATGAAAAACCTGAAAAAGTTGCTGAAACCATAGAATCAGCAGAAGCACCATTGGCAGAAAAAGCCAAAGCGCAACAGCAAGAGCCACGAGACGCTAGCAACAAAAAAACCGAAATCCAACTGTAACTTTCTGGTTTTTATAGATTCTATGAAACCTATCCAATCGTCAGCTTAGGAGACTTTCTTGATGAAAAAAACATTGCCGTGGTTATTATCCTTATATGTTGTATTTGTTTTTATCCAATCATTATTCTTTAAATTTACCGGTTCACTAGAGACAGTCATTATTTTCAACACCATCGCAGCATGGATGCAAGGTATCTCTTTTCTAGCCCCTATTGCTCCCTTCTTCCAGTCCTATGGCGGCGTGGTTGTCGGTTCAGGAGAGCTGATTGCTAGTCTTCTTATTTTGATACCACCCACGAGAGTTTATGGGGCCATTGTAGGTTTTTTTGTGATGTCTGGCGCTATTTTCTTTCATTTATTTACACCCTTAGGTGTGAATCGAGTGATAGATGCCGCTGGACATACCGATGGTGGCGTTTTATTTTATATGGCTTGTGGTGTCTGGGTTTCTTGTGCCGCACTCATATTTGTGAATTGTCAGAAAATTTTAGGAAAATCAATTTGAATAATGGCTCATGTCTCAGATCGTAAACTATTTAAAACTCAGTCAAGAACTCCAACAACAAGTTAAAGATCAAAAACTTGGCGGCCACTTAAAGCTGATTAGAGACTGGCAATGTAAGCGCTTGCTTACAAGCTATAACTTTTTATATAACAAGAAAAAATATCATGCCGCCATGGATTTCTTTACTCAAGAGCTCTATGGTCCCACGGACTTTAGTGAACGGGATAAAGAAATCGAAAAAGTGTTACCCATGATGCAAAAAGTCTTATCCAAAGATACCCTAGATATTTTTGAGCTGGCGCTACGGCTAAACTACCTATCCTTATCCTTAGATGTAGAAATGGCAAAGCGATTACCTCAAAAATCCACACTGACCACTGAAGTCTATGCTGATATCTACAAAGCCTGTGATAACCCTGAATTGAGACAACAACAATTAGACTACATTGAGTTGATTGCCTATGAACTCGCTAAGATCGCCCAAAGAAAATCCATTATGCTGATGTTAAAACTATCACGAAAGCCCGCAAAATTAGCGGGTCTTGGCGAGTTGCAACGTATTCTTGAAAATGGTGCAGAAGCTTTCAAAAGCATTGGAAAAGTGAATGAATTTATCGATCCGATATTATTAGGTGAGCGTAAGATCATGCTTCAGCTATTTCAGGGAAACGATGTCCTCCCGCAACAAATGAACCTATAAGGATCCATTCAAAAATACAAATGTCAGCACTTCTCGCTCAATTGAGGAGCTCCGTACTTAGAGAAAAGAGACGAAGTATTATCTGCCTATTTTGGCTCTAATTAGGCTTGGCCGCAGTAGATTAGTCTATTCTCTGACAGGCTCCTAGGTACCGCTAATTAAAGATAGAATTAAACTGTGCGTCCACAGGATAGAATGGGTGTGCGGCCGAGCAAGGTCAATAATTCCAGTGGGTGGAAATCCTATTCTGGCAAGGTACAACACAAACAAATGCAAAACAAACAAAACAAATGGCAAAAATTAGTATGCCACTACAGAGGTGAAATTCCTCTACTCGGTAAAAACGCATCTTGGGACACTCATTTCTTTTTTTAGTCAAACGCTAACTTATGGGTGTCCAAAACATGCCTTCTTAAAATTTGTTTCAGTTTTTTAGGGATTGTGGTAATTTTCATATGAAGCC
>PCTP01000265.1 GCA_002770795.1 Gammaproteobacteria bacterium CG22_combo_CG10-13_8_21_14_all_40_8
CAAAAAATTAAAACAGAATTGCTTTAAAGATCAATGAACCACAGAGGACACAGAGTTCACCGAGCACTGAGAAAAAATTGATCTGACATTCTGCAGCAGATTCACTCCTAAAACTGGTGTGAAATATCTTTATAACGCAACTTAAGATCAAAATTACAGTAAAAGCATAGAATAAAAGGTTAGATTGGCTAGGGAATGACAGCGTTAACAAACAATTTTGAGTTTTCGCCCTCCGTTTTTAGCTCAATGGATTGAAAATCAAAAAAAAATGCTAAAACTGTACGAATAACAGGCAAACAATTTGCGTTAAGAGGCCGTGTAAGCGACAATATGCGCCCACAAAATGCTTAGATGCAGGAGAAATGCATGACCTCTCGGTTTGAACTAGCCAATGCCATACGCGCACTCAGTATGGACGCTGTCCAAAAGGCCAAGTCTGGCCACCCCGGAGCCCCCATGGGCATGGCGGATATCGCAGAAGTTTTATGGAATGATTTTCTTTGCCATAACCCTAAAAATCCAAAATGGGTCAATCGAGATCGCTTTGTTTTAAGCAACGGACATGGTTCTATGCTTATCTACTCTTTGCTCCATTTAAGCGGTTATGCACTGACCATTGAAGATTTAAAAAACTTCCGTCAACTTCATTCTAAAACACCAGGTCATCCAGAATATGGTTATACAGCGGGTGTTGAAACAACCACGGGTCCATTAGGGCAGGGCATCGCTAATGCGGTAGGATTTGCCATTTCTGAAAAATCTTTAGCGGCACAATTTAATCGTGTTGGACACCAGATTATTGATCATTATACCTACGCCTTTTTAGGCGATGGCTGTTTGATGGAAGGTATTTCTCATGAAGCTTGTTCTTTAGCGGGTACTTTGGGATTAGGTAAATTAATTGCTTTTTATGATGACAACGGTATCTCCATTGATGGAGAAGTTAAAGGTTGGTTTACAGATAATACCCCCAAACGCTTTGAGTCTTATGGTTGGCAAGTGATCGCTAACGTCGATGGCCATAATCCACAACAGATCAAAGAAGCCATTGAAAAAGCGAGAGATAATAGCACCCAACCTACATTGATTTGTTGTAAAACCATCATTGGTTTTGGTGCTCCAAATAAAGAGGGCACCGAAAGTTGCCATGGTGCTCCTTTGGGAGACGCTGAAATTGTAGCGGCTCGAGCTAAATTAGGTTGGTCTGCGCCAGCTTTTGAAATACCTGAAAAAATTGCCCAAAAATGGGATGCCAGAGATAAGGGTCAAGAGCTGGAAGATAATTGGACCAGAAAGTACTTGGCTTATCATGAAGCCTATCCTGAATTAGCCAGTGAATTGAATCGTCGCTTGAATGGAGATTTACCCAAAGATTTCAACCAAAATATGGCAAAATTGATTGCAGAATTGAATACCAAAGAGACCTCTGTCGCCAGTCGAAAAGCTTCACAAATGGTTTTGGAATCACTAACAGGTTGGTTACCTGAAATGATGGGAGGATCGGCCGATTTAGCGGGATCCAACCTGACCATTACTTCTCATTCTAAAAGTTTAACCTCAGAAGATGCTTCGGGTAACTATGTGCATTATGGGGTACGTGAATTTGCCATGTCAGCCATTATGAATGGCATGGCGCTTCATGGTGGCTTTGTGCCTTATGGTGCAACCTTTTTAATGTTTATGGAGTACGCCAGGAACGCTCTACGCATGGCGGCGTTGATGAAACAACGCAGTATTTTTGTTTTTACGCATGACAGTATTGGTTTAGGTGAAGATGGCCCGACGCATCAACCCGTTGAACAAATGGCCAGTATGAGAGTGACGCCAAATCTAAATACTTGGAGACCAGCCGATGCGGTTGAAACAGCGGTTTCTTGGAAACAGGCTTTACTCAGAAAAAATGGGCCAACGGCATTGGTGCTATCTCGTCAAAATTTAGCGCATCAACCCCGTACCGAACAACAGATTGAACTCATTGCTAAAGGTGGTTATGTATTAGCTGACTGTGAAGGGCTTCCTGAGTTGCTTTTGATAGCAACCGGTTCGGAAGTGTCTCTTGCTCGCCAAGCCTTTGATAAAATGACTGCTGAAGGTCGTAAAGTGCGTTTGATTTCTATGCCTTGTCTGGATGAGTTTTATGCACAAGAGGCGAGCTATCGCGAATCTGTTATTCCTAAAGAAGTGAAAGCTCGTTTAGTGATTGAAGCGGCACAGCCTGACATTTGGTATCGCCTAGTGGGGTTAGATGGTGATGTCGTTGGGATGACAACTTTTGGTGAGTCTGCACCAGCTGAAGCCTTGTTTAAAGCCTTTGGTTTTACACTGGATAATGTTTATCAAAAAGCCATGGCCTTATTAAACTAACTTTTTAAAAAAAACTTGTTGAAATAATTTTGTCGAAATAAATTTTAAAAATTACCCATAAGAATGGAGAAGAACATGACAGTACGTGTTGCAATTAATGGTTATGGCCGAATTGGTCGTATGGTGTTACGAGCTATTTATGAATATAACCGTCAAGATGACATTAAGGTAGTGGCAATCAACTCTTCTCATCCGATTGCCACCAATGTGCATTTAACCAAATATGATACCACTCATGGTCGTTTTGCTACGGAAGTTCATGGTGATGAAGAGTTTATGTATGTGAATGGTGATCCCATTAAAATGCTGGCGGATCGAAATCCAGAAAATTTGCCTTGGAGCGATTATGATGTGGATGTGGTTCTTGAGTGTACTGGGCACTTTAATGATAAAGCGGGAGCCAGCAAACATTTTGTTGGTGGTGCTAAAAAAGTATTAATTTCTGCACCTGGTGGCAATGATGTGGATGCAACTGTGGTGTTTGGTGTGAATGATGATATTTTAAAAGCCTCTGATTTGGTGGTTTCAAATGCATCTTGTACCACCAATTGTTTAGCACCTGTTGCTAAAGCGTTGCAAAATGGTATTGGTATCAATAAAGGTTTGATGACGACAATTCATGCTTATACCAATGATCAAAACATCATTGATAATCCACACAAAGATCTTCGCCGTGCGAGAGCTGCAGCCTTATCTATTATTCCAACTAAAACTGGTGCAGCCAAAGCTGTGGGATTAGTACTGCCAGAATTAGCAGGAAAATTAGATGGTTTTGCTATGCGTGTACCTACAGCGAATGTGTCTGTTGTGGATCTGACTTTTGAAGCTTCTCGTGAAACTTCAGTGGATGAAATTAATGCCATTGTTAAAAATGCTGCTGATGAGTATGTACTGTGTTATAACAGCGATCCTTTGGTTTCTTGTGATTTTAACCATTCTCCTGCTTCATCCATATTTGATGCGACTCAAACAAGAGTGAATGGCAATATGGTGAAAGTATTGGCTTGGTATGATAACGAGTGGGGCTTCTCTTGCCGCATGATTGATACCGCTTTGAAAATGGCCAAATTAGGTTAAGCCAAGCTAAATTTTATCGCTGAAACTAAACGCGCATTTAAGAGAGTAATGATGAAAGTTTTGAAAATGGCAGATTTGGATCTACAGGGGCAACGTGTTTTGATTCGAGAGGATCTTAACGTGCCTGTGAGTGAAGGTAAAGTCACCAGTGATGCACGGATTTTAGCCGCATTGCCTTCTATCAAAATGGCCCTTGCCAAAGGGGCTAAAGTGATGGTGATGTCTCATTTAGGTAGACCAACAGAAGGTGCGTTGAATCCTGAAGATTCTCTCGCACCTATAGTGGATTATCTTAGATCGGTTTTGGATGTGCCTGTGCGTTTGGTGAGTGATTATTTAGATGGCGTTGCTGTGCAAAATAATGAAGTGGTTGTTTTTGAAAATGTGCGTTGTAATTTGGGTGAAAAAAAGAATGACGCTGAACTTTCCAAAAAATTAGCGGCACTTTGTGATGTTTATGTGAACGACGCTTTTGGTACAGCACATCGTGCCCAAGCTTCTACCCATGGCGTGGCACAATATGCAAAAATTGCCTGTGCTGGGCCATTAATGGTGGCTGAACTCGAAGCGCTCTCTCGCGTTCTAGAAAATCCCGCTCGTCCTTTTGTGGCGATAGTGGGAGGTTCGAAAGTCTCAACTAAATTGCAGGTGCTTTCAGCGTTGTCTGAAAAAGTGGATCAGTTGATTGTCGGTGGTGGCATTGCCAATACCTTTATTGCTGCCAGTGGATTGCCTATTGGTCAATCTTTGGTAGAGATCAATTTGATTGAGGATGCCAAAAAACTCATTCAAAAAACTGAACAACGAGGCGCTCATATTCCCATTCCTCAAGATGTGGTTGTGGGTCAGGCGTTTTCAGCGACAAGTACCGCAACCACTAAAACAATGGCGGAAGTGGCAGAGTCTGATAT
>PCTP01000211.1:0-1277 GCA_002770795.1 Gammaproteobacteria bacterium CG22_combo_CG10-13_8_21_14_all_40_8
TGCACTTGTCACCATCTCGGTATACAATAGAATTTCGGAACTGAGTAAACGGTGAAAATAGCGACAATGCCTATCAGTCCAATCCATCATCGGCGCGACTGAAATTTTTCGATTAATCATTTTGGAAGCTGTATTTTGACTCATCCCCAGATTTTAACCTATTTCCATTCACTCTACATATCAATTTCAGTACACTAGAGCGCCATAACCAAAATAGAATCCCATGAAATCAGCCGCTATTTTCGACTTTGATAAGACCATCATCAGCCATGACACAGGGGTTGAGTTTGTACTCTATGGCTTAAAGAAAAGCCCATGGCGACTCACTTTAGCGCTACTACTCAGTCCTTTTGCACTGGTGTCTTTTGCCACCACTCACCACAGAAGGTATGGTAATTCTATTTTTTTATGGACAGTCACCTGTGGATTAGCTAAAAAAGATATCATTCAGCTAAGATCCAACTTTATAGAAGGCTATTTAAAAAAGCCCCAAGTGAAAGTTTTTGAGAAAGCTCTACGACAAATTAACCAACATCAAACACAACAAGATGATGTAGTCATTATCAGTGGCGCTTCAAAATGGATGGTAAAAGGGATTCTCAAAAAAATCGGCATCCAAAATGTTTTGGTTTTGGGCTCAGATGAAACATCTTTTCTTACAGGCATGGTCAGTCCGTTTCATTGCTACTCAAGTCATAAAGTCACTCGCTTAAAGCAATACTTAGACTTATCCTCGTACCAGCAAATCACAGGCTACTCCGATAATCCAGCCGATATTCCTATGCTAGAACTCTGTCATAAAAAATATGTGATCAACCCAACAGCACCACATTTAGAAAAGTTTAAGCGTATTTTGCAAACCGATTTTGAAAAATTACATTGGGAATAAGCTTTAAACACCCCAACATACCTATGAATAAACACCCGGTGTACTTGCATACACAACGTAGGTTGGGTTATAACACAACAATAGACGTTGTAACTCAACATGCAAAGTTATAACCCAACAAGCACAAAAAACAAGGATTCGTTAAATCCTATCGAAGTTCTAATGCAAATGATTGAATGCAACCTGAGATTATTGAATGACCAGCAATCAAGAACAAGAATTCCTTAAAGAATTGGAAAAAAAACTCTGGACCAGCGCAAACAAACTTCTTCCTTCTTTAGATGCCTCACAATATAAACACGTCATGCTGGGCTTGGTTTTCCTTAAATACGTGTCAGATGCCTTTGATATTCGCCACGATGAGTTATTAACCCAATTTACCAATCCA
>PCTP01000211.1:1452-1594 GCA_002770795.1 Gammaproteobacteria bacterium CG22_combo_CG10-13_8_21_14_all_40_8
GCGGTGCCGAGTTAGCTTTAGGTGACGGTAAAACCCTAAAAGTCAATTCGGTCGGTCATTTAATTGATAACGCTCTCGATGTCATTGAAATAGACAACCCGAAACTCAAAGGGGTGTTGAACAACCGTTACACCCAATTGCA
>PCTP01000211.1:1633-1775 GCA_002770795.1 Gammaproteobacteria bacterium CG22_combo_CG10-13_8_21_14_all_40_8
TGCCACCATTCCATTTAAACATGCCTCACTCAGCAGCAAAGATATTCTCGGCCATGTTTACGAATACTTTCTGGGTCAATTTGCTTTGGCCGAAGGTAAAAAAGGCGGTCAGTTTTACACCCCTAAATCCATTGTCAGCTTA
>PCTP01000211.1:1895-2775 GCA_002770795.1 Gammaproteobacteria bacterium CG22_combo_CG10-13_8_21_14_all_40_8
AGTATTTATGGTCAGGAAGCCAATCATACTACCTGGCAGTTAGCGGCCATGAACATGGTGATCCGCGGTATCGACTTTAACTTTGGCAAAGAACCCGCCAGCACTTACACCAACGATCAACATCCAGACCTTCGTGCCGATTTTGTCATGGCCAATCCGCCGTTTAATATGAAAGAGTGGGATACCGGGGTAGATGATAAAGATCCCCGCTGGGTTTACGGTAAACCGCCATCGGGCAATGCCAACTTTGCCTGGTTGCAACACATGCTGTATCACCTCGCGCCCAATGGCAGCATGGGACTATTGTTAGCCAACGGCTCCATGAGCTCCAATACCAGCGGCGAAGGCGTTATTCGCAAAGCGTTAATCGATAACGATTTGGTGGAATGTATGGTCGCGCTGCCGGGGCAATTGTTCACCAATACGCAAATTCCTGCCTGTATTTGGTTTTTAAGCAAAAATAAAAAAGCTCGTACTGCGGCCAGTGGTAGACAACTGCGAGACCGTAGTGGCGAAGTGTTATTTATTGACGCGCGTAATTTGGGTTACATGAAAGATCGGGTATTGCGAGATTTTACCCAAGGTGATTTAAATCAAGTCACTGAAACTTACCATAATTGGCAATCCGTAGGTTGGGTTAGCGATAGCGTAACCCAACAAGCAGAGGTTGATGCTGACAGTGATATTGGGTTACGCGATAAAACAACTAACCCAACCTACCAAAATATCCCCGGTTTCTGCGCCAGTGTTGGTTTAGAGCAACTACAAAAACATGATTATGTGCTGACTCCCGGGCGCTATGTTGGTGCGGCAGATGAAGTCGAGGATGGCGAACCCTTTGCGGAGAAAATGGCACGATTGACGGGGCAGTTAAAAATTC
>PCTP01000211.1:2839-4417 GCA_002770795.1 Gammaproteobacteria bacterium CG22_combo_CG10-13_8_21_14_all_40_8
GCTCTAATAATTCAGTATTACCCGAGGGACTTTTTGAACAAGTTCTTCATATTGTTGAAGCTGCCAGAAGTCAGATAAAACAAACGGTTAACAGCCAAATGGTACAAGCTTATTGGCATATTGGTCAAATTATAGTCGAGCATGAACAACAAGGAAGAGATCGCGCTGACTACGGAAAAGGACTGCTTGAAGCATTATCAAAGCAATTAACTGAACGCTTAGGTAGAGGTTTTGATGCGAGTAACTTGCGTAATATGCGTAGCTTCTATCAAGCATTTCCAAATTGTGACTCACTGAGTCACAATTTGAGTTGGACTCATTATCGTAAGCTCATTCGTATAGAAAACGAGCAAGCTCGGCACTGGTATCAGCAAGAAACGATTGAGCAAAATTGGAGTGTGCGCGCTTTAGAACGCCAAATGGGTACACTTTATTACGAGCGTTTACTAGCCAGCAAAGAAAAGCAATGCGTACAACAAGAAGCACAGGATAAAACGCTACCTTTAGCAGAAACCAACAAAGACTATCTGCGCGATCCTTATATTTTGGACTTCCTTAATTTGCAGGATAAAAGCTACCAAGAGACAGAGTTAGAACAGGGGATTATTAATAACTTACAACAGTTTTTATTGGAGTTGGGAAAAGGTTTTGCCTTCGTTGAACGTCAACAGCGTATTCGTTTTGATGATGAAGATTTTTATATTGACCTTGTTTTCTATAATTTCAAACTCAAATGTTTTTTACTCATAGATTTGAAAATTGGCAAACTAAAGCATCAAGACATTGGACAAATGGATACCTATATTCGATTATATGATGAACAGAAGAAAAACGAAGACGATAATCCAACGATAGGATTAGTGTTATGTAGCGAAAAAAGCGAGGCAATTGTTAAATATTCCGTACTCACCGAGCAAAAGCAATTATTTGCAGCAAAATACCTGCCTTACCTCCCCTCTGAAAAAGAATTAAAAAAAGAGCTAGAAAAAGAACGTAAGAAAGTTCAGCAACAACTTAGCCAAAAGCAAGGAGGCGAGAATGAATAGGGTTTTGTTAATGCAAAAAATGGCACGATTAACTGGGCAGTTGAAAACTCAGTTTGAAGAAAGTGATCGGTTGGAAGGGGAGATTAACAAGAATCTGGCGGGGTTGGGTTATGATGTCTGAAAATACACCCATAGAACAAACAATATCCCCCTTGTTTGAACACGTTGTTACCATACTTGAACAAGCAAGTAGCAATGTTGTGAAATCGATTACTGACCGTGTCGAAATTCTCCACCCACAGGGTGGAGAATTAACCACATTGCAAAAAAACATCACAGACCACAGCCATCAACCTGCAATTCCCCACCCCGGGGGTGGCCAAACAATCGCCTCAAAGTATATGCTGTATCTCCCAACCGAAGATCAACTGCAACAAGAAATCCAGCGCGAACTCAAGTTGATTGAAAGTGTAAAAGGAGAACGGGATGAATAAGCTAAAAGTACGGTTTGCAGAAAGTGATTGGTTGGAAGGGAAGATCAAGAAGAATTTGGCGGGGTTGGGTTATGATGTCTGATTGGCCTGAATGGAAG
>PCTP01000099.1:0-3528 GCA_002770795.1 Gammaproteobacteria bacterium CG22_combo_CG10-13_8_21_14_all_40_8
GCCTTTAGGAAATTTTCAAGGGCGTCGCGAGGGGCGTCGGTCGATAGGGGCATCGATAGGGGCCGATGGTCGTCAGGTTTTCTATGTTCATGATTGCTCTCAGAGTAGTCATCATGGATCAGATAGAATTAAATTACAGACTCATTTCGTATTGGAATTACGCACCGGGTTCAGGCTCATTTCATATTGGACAAGACTGGGACTGTTAATGCGCCTTAAGTCTGTGATAAACTCAGCATACTAAGGGTTCATCCATCAACGCCATGTCTATTGCTAGTACTTCAAAAAGCGTCATTCAAGACACAAAAGCTCATTCATTGTCGCCTAACCCATTGATAACCATAGATTTGGATGTTCACTCCAAAAAACGAACTATAGAGCACGTGGCCTCACTGATTTCGACTCGATGTGACTTTTGCATCAATGATATTTTAGAATCCTTGATTCTTCGAGAAAGATTAGGCTCTACAGCCATTGGATCGGGGATCGCAATTCCGCATGGTCGATTAGCTCATCTAGATAAAGCAATTGCCACATTGGTACTGCTTAAAGAACCCGTTGATTTTGATGCAGCCGATAAGATGCCCGTGCGAATTGTATTTGGCCTCATTATTCCCGAAGATCAATCTGAGCAACATTTAACTCTGTTGCGTTCAATCGCGAGTATTGCCCAAGACCCAACAGCTTTACATATTTTAAATTCTAATAAGGATGCCCATGTCATCTTTCATTGGCTAAAAAATCGCAACCCAGAGTTAGCCTCACTCATGCTATGAAACTCATATTTATTACAGGAAGATCAGGTTCAGGAAAATCTTTAGCGCTAAGAACCGTTGAAGACTTGGGATTTTACTGTGTTGACAATCTTCCAAACACCTTAATTCTAGATTTTCTCAAACAGATTGGTCAACAATACAAAGATGTTGCCGTTGGACTGGATGCCCGCAGCATAAATACCCCTTTAACTAATTTTCGAGAACTTATCGATCAAATCACTAAAATGCAATGGAAAGTCGAAGTGCTTTTCATTGATGCCAATAATGAAACCTTATTAAAAAGGTTTAGTGAAACCAGAAGACGCCATCCGTTGACCCACCATGGTATGTCGTTACAAGAGGCCATCAATCAAGAGAGGCTCCTTCTTGAGCCTCTAGCGCTGTCGGCTGATTTAACCATTGATACCAGTCATCTTACCCCTAACCAATTTCGTAAACAGTTGGCAGAACGTTTGCTGGGACAGATCCATCAGGGCATGGATTTACTGTTTTTATCTTTTGGATATAAGAACTCCATTCCCGCCGATGCTAATTTCGTCTTCGATGCACGATGTCTCCCCAACCCTTATTGGGATGAGAGCTTACGTCAGTTTAATGGAAAAGATCCCCAAATTATCGAGTTCCTCTCTGCCCAACCAGCCATATTAGAGTTTATATGGCAGGTTAAAACATTTCTCCATACCTGGTTACCTAGGTTTGAAGCAGAAAATCGAAGCTATATGACCATTGCCATAGGCTGCACCGGTGGACAACATCGTTCAGTTTATTTAGCCGAACAATTAGAGAAGCATTTTAAACAAACCTTTAAAAAAGTTCGAGTGCAGCATCGAGAGTTAGATAAAACCAGCTAAGCCTCTGAATTAAAAACAAACTTACTGCAAAACGATCTTGACAGAAGTGCTCAATGCCATTTATGGTGAACTATGAATTTTCTGTCAAAATAACATATGAAAAACACTTATTCATCTAAACTGACCATTTGTAATCCTAAAGGATTACACGCACGATCATCTGCCAAATTTGTCAATTGTGCGACCAACTTCAACTGTAAAGTAGAAGTTTCCTATCTAGATAAAAAAGCCGATGGAACCAGTCTGATCCAGCTGATGCTGTTATCCCCGCCCGCAGGAGAGACCATCCATGTATTCACCACAGGTCTAGAAGCTAAACAAGCACTGGAATCCTTGACAGCACTGGTAAATAATGGATTTGATGAACTAGAGAACAACACCTAAGCCCACTTTTTTGGGATGAGTTAGATTTATACCCGTGCTACCTCAGAGAGTTCAAGCTATTTTATCGTCATTGCGATGGTTTATAGAATAAATCCTTGGTTCTATTAGATATTCAAGCTAAACTTGTGCGGGCAATTTGGCTTGACGATACTTCTAATAAACTCCATGCAAACATTATTTGAACAAGAACCCATCCAACAAAAAACCATCCGGCATCTAGGCGATTCACTAGATGCTGGCCTGTTTTTACATGTTCGCCAGTCCCTGGTTCTGATGTCAGCAGAAGATATTGGACATATATTAGAGTCCATGCCTCATAGGCAAAGAACCTTATTGTGGGGGTTAATCCCAGAGAAGCGCCAAGGGGAAATCCTCAATCATGTGGCTGATGAGGTGCGAACCATATTCCTCAGCCAAATGCAACCCAGCCAAGTTGCTGCAGCGGTCATGGGACAAGATGCAGATGATCTCGCGGATATCTTAGGTGATTTGCCGAATCATCTCTATCATCAAGTACTAGCCTCTATGGATGAACAAGATCGCCAACGAGTCGCTGAAGTTCTCAATTACCCAGAAGACAGTGCTGGTGGCATCATGAATACCGACACGGTCACAGTGAGGCCAGCTGTCGAAGTGGATGTAGTGCTACGCTACCTTAGATTAAGGGGAAAATTACCCAGAAACACCGATTTACTCTATGTTGTGGATAGAAACGATCATCTGTTAGGCCAAATTTCACTGGCAAAATTAGTCACCTCAGCCCCGATGGTATTAGTTGCAGATGTGATGACTGAAGCGGCTGCTATTCCCGCCAACCTGCCAGATTCTGAAGTTTCTCAACTATTTCAACGCTACGACTGGGTTTCAGCTCCTGTTGTCAATGAACAGAATCAACTATTGGGACGTATCACCATCGATGACGTGGTTGATGTCATCATCGAAGATGCCGATCAATCTTTAATGAATATGGCAGGTTTGGATGAGGATGAGGATATCTTCTCACCAGCACACAAAAGCGCTCCCAAAAGAGCTTTTTGGCTGGGCATTAATTTACTCACAGCGCTGTTAGCAGCCAGTGTCAGTAGTTATTTTGAAGAAACCTTTAAACAACTTGCCACAGTGGCCGTACTTATGACCATTGTTCCTAGCATGGGTGGTATCGCTGGTAATCAAACTCAAACATTAATTGTACGTGGGATTGCGCTTGGCCACATTGGTGGTAGTAATGCCCGCTGGTTACTTGGTAAAGAAACATTAGTGGGTTTATTCAACGGACTTTTATGGTCCTCCGTGATCGCTCTTGCAGTATTTCTATGGAAGGGCAATTGGTTGTTAGGGGCGATAATAGGAGCCGCCATGACCATTAATATGCTGGTCGCTGGTGTCGCGGGTGCAAGTATTCCATTATTGTTAAGAAAGTTTGGTATCGATCCAGCAGTTGCTGGAGGCGTAGTCGTCACCACTATCACGGATGTTATCGGCTTATTCACATTTTTGGGTTTGGCGACTTATTTATT
>PCTP01000099.1:3540-3790 GCA_002770795.1 Gammaproteobacteria bacterium CG22_combo_CG10-13_8_21_14_all_40_8
CCTTGCCCACTTGATTCATAAGATGAACTTTACTGGCAACCTACCGTCATTTTATCCACCAAAATTGAGCCAGTTAACACACTTGAACGATTATCCAAATCATTGCCCAGTGCTTGGATCCCTTTAAATATCTCCTTAAGATTTCCTGCGATGGTTAGTCCCCTCACAGGAAAGGCAATTTGTCCATTCTCAATCCAAAAACCACTTGCGCCCCGAGAGTAATCGCCAGTTACAAGATTAACGCCCTGCC
>PCTP01000099.1:3825-20152 GCA_002770795.1 Gammaproteobacteria bacterium CG22_combo_CG10-13_8_21_14_all_40_8
TGTGCTAAAAGTTGTGAGAACTCATGACGGGGACCAAATACCTCTACATTGAAAGCGCCGCCACTATTACCAGTGGTTTGAGTTTTAAGTTTTCTAGCCGAATAACAGGATAAAAGATAACTTGAAACATTACCCTGCTCCACAAAAAGTTTTGGATTAGTTGCTACACCATCGCCATCAAAAATAGCACTGGCCAATCCTTGTTTTAAATGGGGGTTTTCCGAAATATTCAACCATTCTGGAAAAATTTGTTGTCCCATAGAGTCGAGCAAAAAGGATGTTTTTCTATAAAGCGCCCCACCACTAATGGCAGAAAGATAATTTCCAATAAGTCCTCTAGCGACTTCTGGTGAAAATAACACCGGAAAATAACCTTGCTTTGCCTGACCAGGATTTAATCTCGCCAAAGCACGTTGTGCCGCTTTTTTTCCAATCTCCTCAGCAGAGATTAGGTTTAGAGGGTTTCTGGATGATGAATAATAATAATCTCTTTCCATACCATGCTGATCCTCAGCTATCAAAACTGTATGGATACTATGGCGTGTCCCTTGGCTAAACCCCATCAACCCAAGGCTATTGCCATGTAATTGGATACTTTGATGGGTAGAAACACTGGCACCATCAGAGTTCACAATTCTTTTATCTAGGATTAAGCCGGCGCTCTCTGCTGCTTTAGCCAGTTCAATAAATTGCTCTATTGACAGCTCCCAAGGGTGAGTTAAATCTAGATCAGCAAAAGAAGTTGGATAGAGTTCAGGTTCGGCTAATCCCGCATAAGGGTCTTTTCCCGTAAATTTGGCAATAGCCAATGCTGCATCCACTGTAGATTTAAGCCCTATCTCAGAACAATCAGAAGTAGAAGCACTTCCTTTTTGTTCCCCCATATAAACAGTCACAGAAACACCAGAGTCTTTATTGAATTCTAAAGTATCCACTGTGCCATTTCGCACTTCAATGGAAACGCCCTGTGAACGACCTATCCGAACAGAAGCAGAGGTAGCTCCGCCCTGCTGGGCCAAAGTAAGCGTCGTTTCAGCTAACATCTGCATCTGTGATTTTTCAGATTCTAGCTGCATCGGTTGAATTTTTTGTTGTGTGGTCAATATCCAGATCCCTACTTAACAATATTTATTAACAATTTTACCGGAAAGTTTTCAAGAAAGTTTGAGTGCATTCATTTATAATGTCTATAATAGCATCTTCGCTGAGATATGAAGCAACAAAATGGACACTAATTTTAATCAATTTTCTGATGAATATGATGAAGATGATGAAGATGATGAATCTATTGAAAATCAATACGTCATCCGCCCCAATAAATCTGCGTTAAAACGCGAGCATGTCAAAATTCAAAATCAGGCGGAGGCGCTGATTCAGATGCCCGTGAGTAAAATGGAAAAGTTGATTGAGGATGAAAACCTTCAGCATCAAATAGTCATTGGCAAAAAAATGAAAGGCAGTGCATATAAGCGCCATATCAAACATCTTGCTAACCTGTTATCCTCACTGGATAATGAGCTTTTGTCACAATTGTTAATGGATGATAAAGAAAAACAAGCGGAATTGAATCGCCATTTCCAGCGATTAGAAGTGATGAGAGACAAATTGATCAGCCAGAACGAAGATTTTCTCAATGAATTATGGCAACAATTCCCACAGTTAGATCGTCAGCAGTTAAGAAATTTAATTCGACAAGCGCTCAGAGAGAAAGAAACAGAAAAACCACCCAAAGCGAGTCGATTAATCTTTAAGTTACTGAGAGAACAACTTGAAGACGAATAACATTTAAAAACACCATATTTTTCGCTGTCATTTTTTCGATACCCTAAAGGAAAGCTCGTTGCAACATCAGAATACCGCTGGAGAAACCACAAACAATCTGATTGAAATAAGAGATCTACACTTCAAACGAGGTGATAGAGTCATATATAAAAATATCAGCATGGATATTCCTCGCGGCAAAATAACCGTGATTATGGGACCATCTGGAACCGGTAAAACCACCCTATTACGTCTTATTGGCGGACAATTAAGACCCCAATCGGGCACGGTTATTGTGGATGGAGATAACATCCCAACACTCTCCACAGACAAACTGTTTCAGGTACGAAAAAAAATGGGGATGTTATTTCAGAGTGGTGCATTATTTTCAACCTTATCTGTTTTCGAAAATGTAGCCTTTCCTTTACGGGAGCACACCCATTTATCCAATGAAATCATTCGTAACATCGTCTTGATGAAGCTACAAGCTGTTGGGTTACGAGGCGCTAGAGATTTAATGCCATCCGAGCTTTCCGGTGGCATGGCGAGGCGTGTCGCTCTAGCCAGAGCCATAGCCCTAGATCCTCTTATGATCATGTATGATGAGCCTTTTGCCGGTCAGGATCCTATTTCAATGGGTGTACTTGTGGAATTAATTAACCAGCTTAATAAAACCTTAGGCCTCACCTCAATTATTGTCTCCCATGATGTGCAAGAAGCCATTAGCATTGCGGATCAAATATTCATCATAGCCGATGGAACAGTCATTGCTGCGGGTAGTCCTGACGAAGTGCTAAAAGATCCCACAGCGACAGTACAACAATTTATGAAAGGATTACCTGATGGTCCAGTTCCCTTTCATTATCCAGCACCTGACTATGAAAAAGATCTCATGGGAGAGCTTCATGCTTAAGGAAAATTTCAGACAGCTGGGTGAAAATGTATTGAGTGTGCAGGCTTCCTTTGGGCGAGCGGGACTATTACTTTTACAATCTATATTTACCATACCACGTCCATTAAAAGCCGCTCACCTACTGATTGATCAGATCTTTCAGATTGGGGTGCTTTCTTTATTGATTATAGGTGTCGCTGGCATGTTCATCGGTATGGTATTGGGGCTACAAGGCTACACTATTTTAGTCAAGTTTGGTGCTGACAGTGCCTTAGGTCCAATGATAGCATTAAGTTTATTGAGAGAACTCGGCCCTGTGGTTGCGGCTTTACTCTTTGCTGGAAGAGCAGGCTCAGCCATTACCGCAGAAATTGGATTAATGAAGGCAACAGAACAACTCTCCAGCATGGAAATGATGGCCGTCAATCCTGTACATCGAATTGTTGCTCCAAGGTTTTGGGCTGGTGTTATCTCGATGCCATTGCTTGCCATTATTTTTAACGCTCTTGGTATTTTAGGTGGCTATTTAGTCGGGGTAGAATGGTTAGGCGTTGATAGTGGTGGCTTTTGGTCAAGCATGCAAGCCAATGTCGATTGGTATCAAGACATATTCAATGGCCTTATTAAAAGCCTGATATTTGGTATCGTAATAAGCTGGATCTCTGTCTATAAGGGCTATGATTCAGAGCCTACCTCTGCTGGTATTAGTTTGGCAACAACCCAAACCGTGGTCTATTCATCTTTGGCTGTTTTGGGATTAGATTTTATATTAACTGCTCTTATGTTCGGAGATCTGCATTAATGGAATCAAGAAAATCACAAATTTTAGTGGGTTTATTTGTCTTTTCTGCCTTATTGGCTTTAATTGTTTTAGGTCTAAAAGCCAGCAATTTGAACCAATATGCGGGCAAAAAAACCTACAAGATTAGCGCATCATTTAATAACATCGGCGGACTTAAAATTCATTCAGCTGTCAAAGTGGGTGGTGTTGTTGTTGGCCGAGTTGAAGAGATCGATCTAGATAAGAAAAGCTTAACACCCAAGATCACTATGTTTATCAATCAAAAATATGACAACTTCTCCTCAGAAACATCCGCCGCAATTTTGACAGCGGGGCTTCTCGGCGAGCAATATATTTCTCTAACCCCTGGCGGCAATGATGAAATACTGAAGTCGGGTGACGAAATTGCAGATACCCAATCTGCTATTATTCTCGAAGATTTAATCGGTAAGTTCTTATTCAGCAAGGATTCACCTCCATCCATGTAATATCAATATTGACTGTATTTATAAAGAGGTTCATGCATATATGTTTTTAAAAAACTACAAATTATTTACCCTTGGCTTATTTTTATGGCTAGGTACAGTTCATTCCTTCGCAGCAGAACAGCCACCGTTAGACTTTGTCAAAACGATCACCAATGCCATGATAGAAGATCTCAATGTATCTAAAGTTGAAATCAAAAAAAATCCCAGTTTAGTGTTAGATATTGTGGATAGAAGAGTCATTCCTTATGTTTCCAAAGAAACCATTGCACGTAAGGTTATGGGCAGAGTTTGGAAAGACTCATCGGAAGCACAAAGAACAAAATTTGTGGAGGAATTCACCACCTACCTAAAAAGATTTTACTCCAAGGCTTTACTGTCTTTTGACAACCAATCCATAGAATTTTCTCCAGATGTTGCCACAAAAGGCGATAACCTCGCTATGGTCAGTACCAAAGTTATCCGTCCCGGTCAAGCTTCTGTTGAAATAAAATATAAATTAGCAAAAGGCAACGATGGTTGGAAAGTTACTGATCTTATCATTGAAGGCATTAGCTTAGTCATTAACAATCAAAGACAATATTCCACACTCATTGTCCAAGAGGGCCTAGACGCTGTGACAGCTAAACTCGCGTACAATAATCAACAGGAATTCAAATAAGTATCCATGACTGAGTTTCAATACCAATGGTTAGATACTGAGCTAGAAACAGGCATCAAACTGTCTGGTAATCTCAGTAAAGACACCAGCGACATTCTCTGGCAGCAACGCTATGAAATACTGAAACGTTGTCAATACCCTCAGGCGGCGCCTTTTGTGTTCAATTTGCAGGATCTGACTCAAATTGACAGCGCAGGATTGGCAACAATCCTAGCACTATCCCGCTTTATGGGTGAAAATACTCAGAATTTACTCTCTAAATTTACCTTAACCCATCCTCCGCATCAGCTGGTGAAACTAGCAGATGCTAACAATGTGATGAGCATGCTCAATTTATTACACCTAAAATCAGAGGATAAGGTAAAAAACACCTAACATTTTTTATCTTCTTCAAGTAAGAACAACAACAGCACCACGGAATCTTGGTTCCGTGAGCCAAAATACTGCTTTTACTTTCTTTTTCAGGTAAAATAATTCCTCTCACTACTCTAGTTATAAGTCTCCCACATGATTGAACAAATTAAGTCCTTGATAGAAGAAAAAATTCAACCTGAGCAAATTGAAGTCACTGGAGATGGTAGCCACTTTCAACTCAGCGTTGTTTCAGATGTTTTTGATGGACTGAGGCCCGTGCAAAGACAACAAAAAATCTACGCTATCATCGCAGAACTCATTGCCAATGGCAGCGTTCATGCTATTAGCATCAAAACCTACACCTTAGCAGAATGGAAACAAGCGAGTAAATTCTTATAATTCAGCCAGTTATCACTCCAATCATTCTCGTTCAATAGGCTAAAATACCATGGATAAATTACAAATTGTAGGCTCGGGTCCCTTATCCGGCGAAGTAAAAATCAGCGGTGCAAAAAATGCAGCACTCCCTATTCTCATGTCAACACTATTGGCAGCAGAATCCACTTCCGTTGGTAATATTCCCCATTTAAATGACGTAACAACCACCATGGAATTATTGGGGTGTTTAGGTGCGCTATTAACTTTTGATGAAAAACTGAATATTGAGGTAGATACCTCGCAGGTCAACAATTTTATTGCCCCCTATGAATTAGTCAAAACTATGCGTGCTTCCATTTTGGTTTTAGGTCCTTTGCTGGCTCGATATGGGAAAGCGCAGGTTTCATTACCAGGAGGTTGTGCCATTGGCTCGAGGCCAGTTAACTTACATATTCAAGGCTTAAAAGCCATGGGTGCTCATATTAGTGTAGAAGGCGGATATATTAACGGCCATGTGGATGGCCGATTAAAAGGTGCGCATATTTTTATGGACACAGTCAGTGTCACCGGCACCGAAAATATTTTGATGGCGGCAACACTCGCTGATGGACGAACTATTATTGAAAATGCAGCCAGAGAACCAGAAGTAGGCGATTTGGCGAAATGTCTTATCGGTATGGGTGCCAAAATATCAGGTATTGATACCGCCACATTGGTGATTGATGGTGTTGAAAAACTTCATGCAGGGCATCACTACGTCTTACCGGACAGAATAGAAACAGGTACTTATCTGATAGCTGCAGCCATTAGCAGAGGAAAAATCAAACTCAGAAATACTGATCCCAGCTTATTAGAGGCTGTTTTAGCCAAATTGCAAGAAGCTGGCGCAGAGTTAACCTTAGGGGAAGACTGGATCGAATTAGATATGCATGGAAAACGCCCTAAGGCTGTAAATATCACAACCGCACCCTATCCGGCCTTTCCTACTGATATGCAGGCTCAATTTACTGTATTGAATTCTATCGCGGAAGGAACTGGTACAGTGAAAGAAACTATTTTTGAAAATCGCTTTATGCATGTTTCTGAACTTCAAAGAATGGGTGCCAATATTGAACTACAAGGCAATACGGCCATATGCCACGGAGTGGAGAAACTTTCTGGCGCCCAAGTGATGGCAACCGATTTAAGAGCTTCTGCCAGTTTGGTATTAGCTGGAACTATTGCCTCTGGTATCACTATTGTGGATCGGATTTACCATATAGACAGAGGCTATGAGTGCATAGAAGAAAAACTATTGTTGTTGGGCGCTCAAATTAAAAGGATTCCGGGAAAATAACTTTGGGTTTCAAATTAAATAACATTTTCAGGCTTCTTTGCCAAAACCAATGAGGTCTGAAAACTTTTATTTTTCCCCCCTTCCTGTGCAGGGCGCAAAACATCCATCAATAGTCGTGTATTAGGCTCCATTCTTGAAAGCCATTGAACTAATCGATTAGGATCTCCCACTAAACCACCATTTACTTTCAAAATAATATCACCGACTTGTAAACCAGCTTCTGTGGCTGGCGAGTCAGGGTAAAGATCTCGGATGAGAATGCCACCACCTAAATCCATAATACCCAATTTTTGCGCACCTAATGGAGATAGAGGCGACCCACTTTTAACGCCTAACCAACCTCTAACCACTTTTCCATCACGAATAATATGCTCGACAACAAACTTAGTGAGAGAAATCGGAATCCCAAAATTAATCCCCTCAGCATCCTTAGATAGATAAGCCGAACTAATACCAATTAGCTTACCCTGACTATTAATTAAAGCCCCCCCGGAATTGCCCTTATTAAGGGCGGCATCGGTTTGAAATAGTTCTTCTAAATTAGGTTTTGCCGTCACACGTTCCGTCGCGCTCACAATACCAATAGTAGTACTTTGTCCGACACCAAAAGGATAACCTATAGCTAAAACCCAATCCCCTACTCTTATGGGAGCGGCATCTCCCATGGTTAAGAATGGGAGGTTCTTTTTACTCACTTGCAATACCGCTAGATCTGTTTTTTCATCAACCCCTACTAACTGAGCTGTCATAGGTATTCCATCGGCAAGTGCAACCAATATTGCTGCCGCATCTTCTACTACATGATAATTGGTGACAATATGCCCCAAATCATCAATCAAAACACCAGAACCTAAACTGCGCTCTTCCACGCCAGACTCCACTAATTGCGTGGTAATTCTCACCACAGCAGGCGCAGCTTTGGCAATAGCATCGGCATAACCTGAAGGGTTTTCAAGATTGATGGTGTTGTTGTTGATATTTTGGAATAAATTGCCCCCCCCTAATTTTGGAAAAAAGAGCAATAATATAAAACCACCAAGCAACCCAATCACTAAGGATTTGAAGATGATGTTCAACCATTCTTTCATGCCTATTACCTAATTCTGAGAGCTAATAGCTGATCCTCTCGCCAAACTCTTAACTGTATGGAATCCATTCCAGCCAATAAATTTTTAAATTCCTGTAAATTATGACATCTATAACGCCCCACGCCTACAATTACATCATTTTTCATCAAACCCGCTAATGCGGCTTCACTTCTTTGATAAAGATCCAACACCAACACACCATCAGATTCTTTGGAAGCATCTTCATGTTGCTTCAACAAGACACCAGCCAACTTTTTATGATACAAACCACCATCCTCGCTATCCTCTTTCTCAAGAGAAAGTTCAACAGCTATACTTTTCTTCTGGCCATTTCGTATAATTTCTAATTCAAATTTTTTCCCCACAGGAAATAAGCCCACCAGATTATTGAGTTGCGCCAGTGAAACAACTGAACGCCCATCTACCGCTAATATAATATCATAAGCCTCCATACCAGCTTTGGCTGCGGAAGATCCTTGGGCAACATGGGTCACCACAACCCCTCTCGTTTCACTAATGTCGAATGCCTTAGAGAGCTGAGGGGTTAAAGTATCTCCTTCTATACCCAAAAGGCTGCGCCGAACATGACCAAACTGAAGTAACTGTTGCATCAAACCATAGGCCAAATTAATGGGTATAGCAAAACCAATACCAACATTTCCACCTGAAGGGCCAATGATAGCAGTATTAATGCCCACCAATTCTCCTCTTAAATTAACCAAAGCCCCCCCCGAGTTGCCTGGGTTAATGGCCGCATCAGTTTGAATAAAATCTTCAAAGTCCTCAATCCCTAAACCTTGTCGACCAACGGCACTGACAATGCCAGAAGTCACGCTTTGACCTAAATTAAAGGGGTTTCCTATAGCCACCACAAAATCACCCACCCTCAAATTATCCGAATCAAACAATTGAATGGCCACCAGAGCCTTGGGTTCAATTTGAATCACAGCAATATCCGATGCCTTATCACTTCCAATCAACTTAGCCGTAATCTGACGACCATCACTCAGATGCACCATAATTTCATTGGCATCCTCTATCACATGATGATTAGTTAAAATATAGCCTTTCTCTGCATTAACAATAACGCCAGAACCTAGACTTTGCGACTTTTGTGCAGGAAGTCGATAAATACGTCCCCAAAATGGATCTCGAACCATCGGTCCTTGTCGAACTCTCGTACTGGAAATATTCACCACAGCGGGGGATACTTTTTCAATCATTGGCGCTAAACTTGGCAACTCCTTACCCTCGACCACACTGGGTAAAGCAGACCATAAATGAGGAGAAAATATAAACATGAGTCCCAAAATGCTTCTTTTAAACATCGAGTTAACCTACTTTTAAGAAATTAATACATTGAGGAATAGGATAAATTGGGATCAATACCAAAATATTCAACCCTTTTCACAATAATCAAACTTATTCAGCCTAATTAACCTCGATGCGGAACAGAAAGCGTCTATCAACTCATTGATTTCCTGCCGCCAGTCACTCTATCCAATCCCGCCAAATCCTTCCAAGTCGTTATTGATTGATAGTTAAGTGACTCTAACTTTTCTCTAATCTTTTGTGATTGTTGGTAACCATGCTCTATCAAAACCCATCCATCTGGATTCAAAGAGCCTGCGGAAAATTCAATGATTTGGTAAATATCGGCGTAACCTTGTTGTTGTGCCCAAAGCGCACTTGAAGGTTCAAAGCGAAGATCACCTTGTTGCAGATGAGGATCATTTTCTTCAATATAGGGTGGATTTGATAGGATAAGATCAAAGGAAATTTTTGCGACAGGCTTGCCCCAATCCCCTTGAAAGAATTGAATATTAGAGATGTTATTTGAATTGGCATTTAGTTTTGCGATATCCAGTGCTGCTTGGGAGAAATCCGTTGCATAAACTTGACTATCAGGTTTTTCACTGGCGACTGCCACGGCAATAGCACCAGAACCAGTCCCCAAATCAGCAATCACAGCACGCTCTTTGGCTTTTTCTAATGCCAGTTCCACCAATAACTCAGTTTCAGGCCTTGGGATCAAAGTATCTGGAGTGACTTTAAAAGATAGCGACCAAAACTCTTTTTCCCCTAAAATATAAGCGATGGGTTCACCCTGCTCTCTTCTCGACACCATCGCTTCAAAAATTTGAACGGTTTCCTGCTCAATCAATCTCTCAGGCCAAGTCAGCAAATAACTGGAGTTTTTTTGCAAACAATATCCCAGTAATAACTGCGCCTCCATTCGTCCATTATTTTGAGGATGATGCAATCGAATGCTGGCATCCTCTAATAATTGTGCAATACTCAGGGTTGTCACAAACTTGATTCCGTCTCAGTCATTCTTCTGACATATCAGTTATTCTTCCGACATATCAGTTATTCTTCCGACATATCAGTTATTCTTCCGACATAGAAGCTAACTGATCCGCTTGGTACTCACTCATCAGTGGTGCAATCACTATATCCAGCTCGCCTTCCATAATTTCGTCTAGCTTGTATAAGGTAAGATTAATTCGATGATCAGTCATACGCCCTTGAGGAAAATTGTAAGTTCTGATGCGATCAGAACGATCCCCAGTACCCACTAAGTTACGTCGAGCCTCTTCTTGTTCTTGCTGTTGTGCTTGCTGCTGTTTAGCCATAATTCTGGCTTGTAACACCTTCATCGCTTTGGCACGGTTTTTATGCTGAGAACGTTCATCCTGACATTCCACCACAGTGCCCGTCGGCAAATGCGTGATCCGAATAGCAGAATCTGTTTTATTCACGTGCTGTCCACCAGCACCGGAAGATCTAAATGTGTCCACTTTGATATCGGCGGCATTGATCTCAGGCGCATCAATATCATCGACTTCAGGCATAATAGCAACGGTACAAGCCGAGGTATGCACCCGACCTTGGCTCTCAGTTTCAGGCACTCGTTGTACTCGATGAGCGCCCGACTCAAATTTCAATCGCGAATACACTCTATCGCCAACGACTCGGCAGATCACTTCTTTAAAACCACCTTTCTCACCTTCGCTTTGGCTCATAATCTCAATAGACCAACGCTTCTTTTCCGCGTACTTGCTATACATTCTGAACAAATTTCCCGAAAATATAGAGGCCTCATCACCACCAGTGCCAGCACGAATTTCCAGGTAAATGTTTTTTTCGTCATTGGGATCTGTGGGCAATAATGATTTTTGCAATTCGAGTTCAAGCTCCTCAATCAATTTCTTAGTAGCTTTAAAATCATCTTGAGCCATATCTCTAATATCGGGATCATCATCCTTGAACATGTCTTCTACTGATTTCAGGTTCTCTTCAGCATTTTGAAAGTTTTTAAACTGCGTAACAACATCTTCAAGTTGAGAATACTCTTTCGAGAGATCGCGAAATTTATTCTGATCATTGATCACATCAGCGTTTCCTAAAAGAGCAGATAACTCTTCATGGCGTTCTGCAAGCAGCTCTAATTTATGGTAAATAGATGGTTTCATAATTTAATTTTTTAAGTTTTTCTCTAGAGTGGGTTGATCTATGGATAAGGGCTCCATATTCAGTTCGAACATCTCTCTCACTTTATCGACAGCCAGCTTATCACCATGTAATGAGGAATGTTGTAAGTATCGAGTTGGATGGTGCATATACTTATTAGTGAGTCGATGCGCAAAATCTCGCAGCACCTTGATCGCCATTTCATTGCCACCAAGATGTTTGATGGCACGATTCAGTTCATCAGCGGCCAAAGATTCAATTTGCGTTCTAAATTCGCGAATAACACTGACACCCTGTAATGAGTTTAACCACTTTTCAAACTGCTCGGCGGCTTTTTCAATCATCTGTAGCGCATCAGTCTTCGCACTCTCGCGGCACTTCATGTTTTCTTGAATCACATGATTGAGATCGTCTACCGTATATAGATAGATGTCTGATAATTCTGCCACTTCCGACTCAATATCATTAGGTACAGCCAAATCCACCATAAAAATAGGTCGTCGTTTGCGTTTTTTGAGAGCCCTTTCAACCATGCCCTTACCGATAATAGGTAACGGACTTCCTGTGGAAGAAATGACAATATCTGTTTGAGGTAATGCATCAGGGATTTCATCCAAAGAAATCACACTGGCACCGAACTCATTGGCTAGCTTTGCAGCACGCGCCATGGTTCTATTGGCAACCACCATATTTCTCACACCCTGATTATAAAGGTGACGAGCGGCTAACTCGATAGTTTCCCCAGCACCAATAAACAAAGCATTAATGGTTTTAAGATCTGAAAATAACTGCTTGGCCAAACTTACTGCGGCAAAAGCAACAGAAACAGCACTAGAGCCTATATCTGTTTCGGTGCGCACTTTTTTGGCAATTGAGAAGGTTTGTTGAAACAGCTGTTCCAGGCGGGTTCGGAGTGTGCCAGCTTCTCTGGCATGTTGATAGCTTTGTTTCAGCTGCCCTAATATTTGTGGTTCGCCCAATACCATGGAATCCAGACCACAAGAAACCCCCATAATATGAGAAATAGCCTGTAAGTTGGTATATTTATACACATAGGGTAATAAATCATCCACTTTCAAGCCATGGAAATCCTCTACCCAGCCAATGATGGTTTCGGGTTGATATTTTTCACAAACCGCATAAACCTCTGTACGGTTGCAAGTAGAGATGATACTCACTTCTTCTAATTGAGCATAATCTTGTAAAGAAGTCAGCGCTTGGTTAAGCTGCTCAGGATGGAATGTGACCTTCCCTCTGATTTCAACAGGCGCCGTATTATGATTTATACCTATAACAATAATGTACATACAGTGATTCTAAAAATTTTGGCCACAAGGGATATAAAACCCTATTATAACAAGAAATAAGACGGAGAACTCTTTTATTAATTGACCTCCATCAGGTATAGTGCAAATTATCGTGCCAATAGTGTAACAAATTCATGAGAAATACAATGAGACTGAACAAACAACTATGCATTACTGTGGCATTAATCGTTCTAACTGGATGTGCTTCTGAACAAAGATCTAGCAACGGAGCCTTTAAAAATCTCTCACAAAATTGCCAAAAAATACTCCCCAAAAAAGCACATAGAGAAATTACAGAAGAAGAAAAAGCAGAACTCTTCAAAATCCTGCCACTTGCCGATATGGCAGCACAAAGAGGACAATTTAGTCTGGCTATCAGTAATTATCTGACGGCGGCCGAACTCTCTCAGAATGAGAAACTGGCCGCAAAAGCGATTTACTATGCCGAGAAAACCGACGATTATCTTTCTTCATTAGAAGCCGCTAAGCTATGGAATAACATTGAACCAACCAGCTTAATTGCCAATAGAATGCTGGTGATTGGTTATATGCGAAGCCATAGAAGCGATAAAATCCAGCAAACCTTTGAATCTATTCTCTGCATCAGCCAAACAAAACCTAAAGATACGCTATTAATCAATTTAGAAATGATCAAACAAGATTTTCCGGATCAGTTTAGCACTGAAGACTTAGTCGCATTTTCTGAAAAACATCCCAAAAATGTTGAAATTTTATTAGCTTTAGCAAAAATCGAACAACTGGATGAGCATACACAAAAAGCTCAGATCTATGTTGATAAAGCCCTAAAACTTGCTCAAAAAGATGAAACAGCCCTGGAAATTAAAGGATTAATGTTGACTGGGAATGGCTCTTTATTAGAGGCAGAACAATTTTTTTATGAGGCCAGCAAAAAAAATCCCAAAGCCAACAAACTCAAGTTACATTTGGCCCAACTATATTATCAAAAGAGAGATTTTGATGGAGCCATTCAATTAGCCTCCAAGCTGCTTGATGATAAACAGCTTCAAAATGAATCAAAATTTATTATTGCGTCCGCCCATTTTGCACAACAAAAATATCCAGAAAGTGAACAGTTGTTTCTGGAGCTATTACAAGCTAACTATCGGAAAGATACCTTGAATTTCTTTTTGGCTCAAATTCACTTGCGCCAACAAAACCAAGATCTTGCACTGCAATTTTTCGACAGCATCACATCTGGAAATTATCTATTACGTGCCCGTATCGAAGCCGCTCTATTACTCTCAAAAAATGGAGAATATTCACAAGCTAGAAGCAGATTGCAAAATATGACTCATGCCAACTTCTCCGAGCAGATTCAACTCGCACAAATTGATATGAAAATTGTTATGTTGGCGAACAAATTAGAGTCTGAACGCTCTACTATTCTCAAACAATATCAAGATAACCCAGAAAACATTTTCTATTTTGGTCGAGCATTAATTGCGGCAGACAAACCTCAAGATAAGTTAGATATCACCAATAAAGCGTTACAACATGTTGAGGCGCCAGAGATGCAAAAAAATATCATTATTGCTGCCTCAGAAATTTTAAACAGGCAGAAACAAACACAAACTGCTTTACTCATCCTAAATGATTACTTGAATAAGAATCCCCGAGAGTTAGATATTTTATACAACCAATCCATGTTAAAAGCCCAATTAGGTGATTTGAATGGTATGGAATCAGATCTCAGGAAAATATTAGTTCAAGATAAAAACCATACAGATGCACTCAATGCCCTAGGCTATTCATTGGCAGATAAAAACACTGATCTCGACAATGCCTATAAAATGATTATGCAGGCCTTTGAACAAAGCCCCAATAGTTCCGCGATTTCTGATAGCTTAGGGTGGGTACTCTTTCGTCAAGGCAAGATCAATGAAGCGTTGATCCATCTGAAAAATGCCTGGTTAATTTCGCCCTCAGCAGAAATTGGCGCGCATTTAGGAGAAGTCTATTGGATGAATAAGGAACCACAACAGGCGCAAGATATTTGGTTAGAGGCACAATCCATCGATCCAAACAATTTAACCTTAAAAGAAACCATGCAACGTCTAATCCCAAGCACTGAACAGATATCTCATCAATAATGCATAAAGGTCATTACAAGGAGAATTCGTTGATGGCATTAACACAGAGATACTCCAGACTTCATTTAGTTGTACTTATGATGGCGCTTCTATTTCTATCAGGTTGTGTCAGTATACCGATGCAACCTGATAATGAGAGAGTGCAACAACTCAAGCAAATGAGAACTTGGACGGTTAAGGGACGTATTTCACTCAAAACCCCAAAAGAAAATTTTATTGCGAACCTTTTATGGAGGCAACAAGAGAAGGGCTACCTTATTAGGATTTACAACAATTTAGGCCAAACCTATGCCCAAATATCCCAAACTGGTTCGAGTATGATCACACTTGAATTTGATAAAAAAAAGTATCATGGCAAAAATGCCCAAAAACTGTTAAAGGCTATTTTAGGCTGGGACTTACCCATAAAAGAAATGGCGGAGTGGATAAAGGGCTATAATCTTTCAAAACGATCCTCTAGCAAAAAAAATGAAAATGGCACCTTAAGATCCTTAAGTTATAAAAATTGGTTCGTCGATTTTAACCGCTATGCTCAGTACAAAAAACGCATACTACCTACTCAAATTGAACTAAAAAATACAGATATTCTCTTAAAAATCAGTATCCATGATTGGAAATTTGAATAACCTATGATATCCCATCCCTTAGATCTGGATCACCCTTTATGGCAACGCTGGTGGCCAGCACCCGCCAAAATTAACCGTTTTCTACATATAGTCGGAAGAAGAGAAAATGGCTATCATGAGTTACAAAGTGTTTTTCAGTATCTGGAATTTGCTGATGAGCTACAATTTACTCCAACAGCAGCACCCAAAATAAAGCTAACGACCCAACTTGAAGGTGTTCGCAATGATGACAACCTCATTGTGAAAGCGGCTTCCTTATTACAACCTTACCGCTCGGCCAAACAAGCAAAAGCGGGATTAAATATTCAACTCAAAAAAAATCTCCCCATGGGGGCTGGTCTGGGTGGCGGTAGCAGTGACGCTGCGACGACTTTGTTATTTTTGAATAAAGCTTGGGGACTTGGCTTCTCTTTGCAGCAATTGGCCACAATCGCGCTTCCTTTAGGTGCAGATATCCCATTTTTTATTTTAGGGCAAAATGCCTTTGTTGAAGGCATTGGTGAGAAAATTACGCCGATTTCCCTAGATAATCACTGGCTATTACTATTGATCCCTCCCTGTCAAATATCCACGCCAAAAATTTTTTCACATCAGTTATTGACAAGGAACACCGAAATCATCAAAATACGCGACCTCGCTACAATGGATTCTAAAATTTGTTTAAACCATTTTGGTAGAAACGATTGTGAAGCTGTTGTTTGTCAAGAATATGCTGAAGTTGCTGAGGCGAAAAATTGGTTAAACCAATATCAAATCGCTAGATTAACTGGAACTGGCGCTTGTGTTTTTGCAATGTTTGACAATGAGCGAGAAGTGCGTACAATAGCGACCCGCTGCCCAGCGAAGTTTAAACCGCTGGTCACAAGAAGCATGAATTCATCTACAATTCATCCGCTATTAGATGATTGAAATATTCATCCTCTACGCAACTTTAGTATATAATGTTTATGCTAGAGTGTAGAAAATTATTACTGGGGCGTCGGCAAGCGGCAAGCCACTTGGTTTTGATCCAAGCATTCGCAGGTTCGAATCCTGCCGCCCCAGCCATATTTTGTTCAGCTTTGTTGTAATAA
>PCTP01000105.1:0-147 GCA_002770795.1 Gammaproteobacteria bacterium CG22_combo_CG10-13_8_21_14_all_40_8
GACGAATATAACAATCTCGTGCATACATCAATGCGTGCTCTGGGCTTTCGGCATGTAAACTACCCACATGTTTATGATCTAAACCGCGAGCAGATCGTACAAAAACTTCATAAACAGCTAACTGTTCTTGACTCATAATAAACTCCA
>PCTP01000105.1:202-566 GCA_002770795.1 Gammaproteobacteria bacterium CG22_combo_CG10-13_8_21_14_all_40_8
CGGCTTCTCTGACCCATTCGCCATCATTGTGGGCTTTTTTGTGGTGTTTGAGACGTTGGTAATTACAGGGGCCACTGCCATTAATCACCTGATAAAATTCTTCCCAATTGATTTCGCCCGAGTCATATTGACCTTTTTCTGCATTCCATTTGATGTCTGGATCAGGCATTTCTAAGCCTAATACTTCGATTTGTGGCACAGTTTGATCAATAAATTTTTGTCTCAGTTCATCATTGGTGACGCGCTTTATTTTCCATTTCATGGAGCGGGCAGAATGAGCAGATTCAGCATCATGTGGGCCAAACATCATCAATGAAGGCCACCAAAAGCGGTTTAATGCATCCTGAGCCATTTGTTTTTGCGC
>PCTP01000105.1:632-900 GCA_002770795.1 Gammaproteobacteria bacterium CG22_combo_CG10-13_8_21_14_all_40_8
ACAGATCCTGATCATGGCTCTGGCATAAGGGCCATAGGAAGTACGTTGCAGAGAAATTTGATTCACAATGGCCGCACCATCCACCAACCAACCTACCGCACCAATATCCGCCCACGAAAGCGTGGGATAGTTAAAAATAGAGGCATATTTAGCCACACCCGATTGTAGGGCTTCAATTAACTCATCTCGTTTAACCCCAAGGGTTTCAGTGGCACTATATAAATACAAACCATGTCCACCCTCATCCTGTACTTTGGACAACAAAATC
>PCTP01000105.1:938-1222 GCA_002770795.1 Gammaproteobacteria bacterium CG22_combo_CG10-13_8_21_14_all_40_8
GCCTTCGGGTTGCATACCAATCACTTCAGAATGAGCATGCTGAGACATTTGGCGAATAAGGTTTTTACGGTAATCCTCTGGCATCCAGTCACCCGGTTCAATTTTTTGCTCATCAGCAATGTGCTGATCAAACAATGATTGGGGATCTTGGGCAAAGTTTGGAGATAAATCCGAAGTTTGTGTCATAAGGCTGCACTCTATAACAAATTATTGAAATTATGATACCAATTTTTTTAAACTCAATCAATTATTGTATCGCTTTTGCTGGTCTAATCTCAGTAGCT
>PCTP01000105.1:1241-2554 GCA_002770795.1 Gammaproteobacteria bacterium CG22_combo_CG10-13_8_21_14_all_40_8
ATGGCTATATCATGGATTAGTTTTCAACAGCTTTGTTATTTTTTGATTAAAGGACTAAACTTTAATCACTAGCCTTCATTTAGGGACGATATGATGAGACATTCAATTCTCGCCATAGACGACTCACCTGTACAGCGCTCTTTGTATAACTGTTTTATTGGAAAAACAAATGATCTGCTGTTTGCCTCTTTAGGGGCCGATGCCATACAAAAGGCACAAAATCACAAGTTTGATCTCATTATCTGCGATATGCATTTACCGGATATGGATGGTGTGGAAATTATCACCAAAATACGTCAAATGCCTTTACATAAAACCACACTTATTATCGTTGTAAGCAGTGATGCAGAGGGTGGTAAGCAGGCAATGAATGTAGGTGCTAAATTCTATGTTCTTAAGCCTGTAGATCCTAAGACCTTTCTGGTCAATATTGATAAACTTATTGCTAATTACCAAGCCTCACTCGCTAGATAATAAACCACTTACAAGCAATAAATACCGTTGGTGTAAAAAATGAAGTCAATATTCTAATTAGCCTGCAAAATAGGTTCACTGGGTTGTTCAGTATTTATTTTGGAGAATTAGTATGAAGTATTTATATGGTGCGCTATTGATTTTATTATCTTGGGGGGCTCTTGCAGAAGAGGCTAAACCTAAGGTGGCTGAATCTTTGCAAGAATTACAGCTACAAATTGCGGCTGAGGTTAAAGAGAAAAAATTGCCCGGTGTGCAATTGGCTCTATTTGATAAGAACGGGGTTTACTGGTCAGCTGAATTTGGCATTCGAGATAAGGAAAAACAATTATCCTTAGAGCCAGATACCCTAATGCGAGCAGGTTCCACCACTAAAACCTTTGTGTCCTTGGCGATTATGCAATTAATTGGTGAGGGCAAGTTTGAGTTGCAAGCTAAACTTCAAGATATTGCACCAGAGGTCAAAATTGACAATCCTTGGCGGAAACAATATCCCGTGCGGGTTGTTCATTTATTAGAGCATACAGCTGGTTTCGACGATATGCATTTCCGTAACTTTTATAATGTGAACGAGCTTGATATCAGCCTATTGGATGCTGTGAATAGAGATGCAACGGCACTGAAAGTTCGCTGGCAACCTGGTACTATGCATTCTTACTCAAATCCAGGTTATGGTATTTTGGGCTACCTTATCGAAAAGTATTCCGGACAAAAACATGAGGATTATTTACAACAAAATATTCTGAAGCCTATCGGAATGAGCAACAGTTCACTGCGTTTTAATAAAACGGTTGAAGCTAAATTAAGTCAAGGTTTTTCTGATGGTGAAGCAGTGGTTC
>PCTP01000105.1:2609-3138 GCA_002770795.1 Gammaproteobacteria bacterium CG22_combo_CG10-13_8_21_14_all_40_8
AGCCAAAGTGGGACATTTTTTATTAACTGAAGCTAAATCAGCACAACTCGAAATAATCAATGCTGATGTGATTCACAGCATGGAGCATGCATCTACCACATTATCTGGAAAATCCGGTTTAGACTATGGATATGGACGTGGCGTTTACCAAGCGATACGGGGCAATAGACTTTGGTATGGTCATAATGGCGGTTTAGATGGATTTTTTTCCTCCTATGGTTATTCTCGTCAATTTGGTCAGGGCTATGCTTTGATGTTGAATTCAAGTAGTGATTCAGTAAAAAAATTATTGACCCTGATCACCCAGTTCTTGGCAAAAGATGTTCCTTTTGTGGCTCAAAAGCCAGTTGAGGGAATTGATCCTTCGATCAATGGATATTACCGTATCAGAAATAGTCGAAATGAAATATTAGCTGGTGTTGATCTGGCATTAAATGTGGTCAAATTAGTGGCTAAGGGTGATAAGTTAATAGCTAAACCTCTCATTGGAGATGATGTGGAATTGATTCATGTGGGGCAGCAACAATTT
>PCTP01000105.1:3173-5535 GCA_002770795.1 Gammaproteobacteria bacterium CG22_combo_CG10-13_8_21_14_all_40_8
TATCGAGAACACCGAGGGCAACAAGGCGTTTGAAATTGATGGTCAGTATTTTATCCAAACCAATTTTTTATTGGCTTGGTTACCCATTGTCTTTATCGCTACTCGCTTCTTCAATGATCATCTTGATAATGTTTTCGTTTCTATTTTTCTATTTTTCCCTCATTGGCAAGACTCATGATATTTTTACGCCTAATATGTTTCTAAGTAATTTGGTTGGTATCTTTCCTATGGTGATCATCTGGAGTATTTTATATGTAGCCATCAATTATTTAATCCGTTGGAAACAGTCAGAAATTGAAAAGCTACAATTAGAAACTTCACTGAAAGATGCTCAGATGAACACATTAATAGGACAAATCAATCCACATTTTATGTTTAATAGCTTAAATAATATTCGAGGATTGATGTTGGAAGATGTTGATAAAGCCAGAGACATGGTTACCTTATTGTCAAAAGTATTAAGGCATTCATTAGCCTCTCATAAAAAGAACTTTATTAGCATTAAAGAAGAGTTAGAAATCGTGGAAAACTTTCTGGCTTTGGCAAAAATTCAATTAGAAAACCGGTTGGATTACCAACCGCATATTCAAGTGAACAATTGGGATTTTGCAATACCCCCCATGATCATCCAAATGATGGTTGAAAACGCTATTAAACATGGCATTAGTGAAGTGAAGGGCGGTGGTGTTTTGTCATTAAGCATCATCGAGGATGGCGAAAAATGTCATATTCAAATGACGAATCCTGGCGCATTAGATAAGCCATCCCGTACCTCAACCTCTACTGGTGTGGGATTAGAAAATATACAAAACCGTGTGCAGCTTTTATATCAAGGAAAAGCCCATTTTCAATTAACTGAACAGGATGGTTTAGTGACAGCCACCCTAGATTTGCCCATTACAGGTCTAGTCAAATGAAAGCGATCATTGTAGAAGACTCAAGGTTAGCTCGATTAGAATTGAAAAAACTGTTGGAATCTTTTGATTGGATAGACATTGTTGCCGAAAGCGGCGATCCCGACCAAGCGATCCAGTTAATTAATCAATTGAAACCAGAGCTTATTTTTTTGGATATTCAAATGCCGGGTAAAAATGGTTTTGAGTTACTTGATGAATTGAGTGATCCACCCATTGTCATTTTTACCACAGCCTTTGATGAATACGCACTCCGTTCATTTGAATACGATGCCCTAGATTATTTACTCAAACCCATCGATCCTGATCGGTTAGAGAAAGCCTTAACCAAAGCTTCTCAATTAATCAACAATTCAAATGCTGAGTCTGATGTTTCTGTTGCCCTTGATGCCACTAGCTCGGTGTTTATTAAAGAGGGGGAAGATTGTTGGATGGTAGAATTACAAAAGATCATTTATTTTGAAAGTATTGGTAATTATTGTCGAGTCTACTTTGACAAACAACAGCCATTAATCCATAAATCGCTGAATCAGTTGGAGAAACGTCTTCCTCTGGATTTGTTTTTTAGGGTCAACCGTCAACAAATGATTAACCTTAAATTTATTCAGGATGTTGTGCCTTGGTTTAGTGGCAATTTGAAACTCATATTAAAAAATGGTACTGAGATCGAAGTTTCAAGGCGACATGCCAGCCGCTTTAAGAATATGTTGAGTTTGTAAATTACATCAATGAGCTTGTTTCTTATCATAAATTTTTACATAAGAAGCACTATTAAGCAGACTCTTTGATTGTGCTCTAGTAGCAATTTAAAGTATCATTGCCATTTTGATGAACCCTCAAATACTGTGAGATCTTCATGCTTGTTTTATCTGGTGCTCCTGCTTTATCCAAATTTCGTCTTCAAAAACTTTTGGCCGAATGTCAACAACAAAATCCCGCTGTCAAAGGCTTGTATGCTGAGTTCGCCCATTTTGTGAATGTTGAGCACCCCCTTGATGCTCAAGAAATGGAAACCCTGAACAATATTTTGATCTACGGGCCCAAAAACAGCCAGCAAAAAATCCAAGGACAATCCTGTCTTGTTGTACCTCGTCCAGGCACTATATCGCCTTGGTCATCCAAAGCTACAGACATTGCACATAACTGTGGGTTGAGCAAAATTCAAAGGATCGAACGTGGTGTGATCTATGTGGTAGCAGGAATAGACAATAGCCAGCTTAATGAACTCACGCATTTGTTTCACGACAGAATGACCCAAGCGGTTTTGGTCAATACCGAACAAGCAAGTATTCTGTTTCAAGTACAACAACCCAAGCCATTAGTGCTTGTCGATACCTTGACACAAGGCAAAGAGGCCTTAGTTAAGGCCAATAAAAATCTAGGTCTAGCCCTTGCAGATGATGAAATTGACTATCTTTTTGCACGTTTCACAGAATTAAAAAGAAACC
>PCTP01000041.1:0-3022 GCA_002770795.1 Gammaproteobacteria bacterium CG22_combo_CG10-13_8_21_14_all_40_8
CGAAGGTGAGTTTCTAGTGATATTGCTAATCACTGGTGCTGTAATACCAAATCTTGTATCTGGTACAAATGTCTGTGTGATCACAGATCCATCTGGCAATGAGGTAATGATTTGACCATTGGTTTTAAATAATGTCTGCTTCACGGTGCCGTTTGA
Source organism: Gammaproteobacteria bacterium CG22_combo_CG10-13_8_21_14_all_40_8 (assembly GCA_002770795.1). GTDB lineage: Bacteria > Pseudomonadota > Gammaproteobacteria > Enterobacterales > 21-14-all-40-8. The sequence continues at coordinate 157 of PCTP01000041.1, forward strand.
TCGCGTATTCACTTGCAAGCGATCACCGTTGCTTTGCAGTTCAACAGTAAAGCTACGTTCACGACCTTCACCACTGACCATCGTTGTTTTATAACCGCTGTCGAGCGGAGTGCGAGAAATTGTCCAGCCTCCCCGATCAGCATTGGTGTCTTTTATCAAGTATCCCAAATCATTATATTCAAACTTATTCCGCTGCTGTTTTCGATCAGCAAACTGTGTCATCAACCCATCATCGGTATACTCCATTTGGTAGGTTTCATTCGCGGGATTGGTCACAGTCGTCAAATAACCGTTGCTATCTACCGACAGTTCTGTACGTTGCCCATAAGGAGAAATAATTGCTTTCGCATTACCCGTGGTATCCCGTTCAATAAGTGTAACATTGCCATCTAGATCAGTGATGCTGATGAGATAACCCTGTTCATTATAATCAAAAGTAAATAGGGTATTTCCTGTTAATGTGTCCTTGGTGCTTAAATGACGGCCTTCATGATTGAATACGTAGAGCTGTGTACCGTCTTTGGAGGGGGTACCTCCCTGAATGAATCCTTTTAAGTCCTCAATACGACGTACTCGATTGTTGGAAGTATCAGCCACATATACATTACCCTCGGGATCACGAGTCAGATAATAGGGGTAGTTTAATTGTGCGTTGACGGCCAATCCACCATCACCAGAGAATGCGCCTATTTCATTACCGTCTCCAGCCACTGTTGTAAGGATACCCTTGGCGTTCACTCGACGGATTTGATGAGTAAATGCTTCGGTAAAGTATAGGTTGCCAGATAAATCGACAACAACACCATAGGGATAATCAAGCTTAGCCTCTGTTGCCAATATTCCATTACCTAACTTGCTCCCTCCGCCTGCCACAGTCGAAATAATGCCATCAGGGCTCCATTTTCGTATGACCATTGCACCAGTAATATAAAGATTACCTTTAGCATCAAAGGTTATATCATTGGGTTGTCCTATTCCTGCTTCAACCGCTAATCCACCATCACCTGAAATGACCCAACCACCATTACCAGCAATGGTTGTAATTATTCCATTATTATCAACTCGGCGAACTCGTCGATTACGCTGGTCAGCAATGTAGAGATTTCCACTACTATCAAGGGCTACTCCAGATGGAGAAGACAAGCCTGCTAACGAAGCTAATCCACCATCTCCTGAATACTCAGGAGTACCATTACCTGCCACAGTAGTTACTATGCCATCGCTACTAACTCGAACTATTCGATTGTTCCCTCTATCAGCAATAAAAAGATTGCCATTTTGATCTAATGCAATACCTTCGGGAAAACTTAAGCGAGCTTCATACCCAACAACAGTTGTAAGCGTGCCATCAGTTGATAATTTTTTTATCATGTTTAAGTTGGAACTCGCAATGAACAAATTGCCTTTTGCATCAAATGCCATTCCAATAGGAGAGTTAACTTGGGCAATGGTTTTTATCACGCCTTGAGCGACTGTACGGAAACTGCCATTGCCCTGTAACAATCGCGCAGATATTGGATCAAATGCATGGTGAGCATTTATTTCCCAAAGGCCTATTTGGGCGTTCTGAGTAAAAGGTGAATTTAAAGCTAATAACTTTTTGCGCGGCAACTTTAAACTTTGACAATTATTACGTGTCCCAATGGCCTCTACTGAACTACTCACTTGCCCAAAGCCTCCTCCTGGTTTGTAAACACAAGGATAAAGGTAATTAATAGTGATACTTGCAAAATTCATACCAAAAACTTTCCTGCCATAACCATCCAAACCATCCCAAATATAACTTGTATCAAGATCAACTTGTGGCTCAAATGTTTGAATGATTTTTTGTCCAGCTATCTCTATCGTCAACTCTATTTTCTCTAAACTGCTAGGTACAGTATGCCCGCTCAGTTGAATATTCACTTTTCTGTTGGCCTTATACCCAGAAGTACGCTCACTTTGATAACGCAAATTAAAGGGGGTGCCTGTGACGGGGATTTCCTCACCTAGCGTTTGTGTTTGAGGGGTAATGAAACAACCTGTGCATAGATCTAAATTATCACTATCATCAAATTGTAAAGCTTCAACTTCGATATCTGTCAAAGGTGCTAAAGCATCATCTGGGGGGCCAGATGGCCAGTTGTGATCCCATGCAGTGAAGTGTGGAATAGGTATACGCCATAAGCTCTTGCCTACATTATACAAACTAGCTAATTGCGTACGCTCTACATCACTGATCCCAAGCTCTGCCAACTGATCGCTTGTGGCCGCAATCCCAGTGCCATTCAGATCTAGATTAGCCATGCCATTTTCGATGGAGAGAATGGCAATGATACGGCCGCTGTCACTCGCCACCCAGAGTGCTTTTTCTCGATCATAATAACCCGTTGGAACTGCTTCACCTATTGGGAAATTAAGGAAGTTATCAACATATGAAGGGATGGGTTGATTAAAATCTACTCGAGCTGCATTTGACATGATGGCCTCATCCAACGACCATTCCACTGCATAAGTATAGGCTGATGTTGCAGGTAGGGGGCCAGGCATGGCATCAAAACCCTGATCACCCACGGTGTATTCTGTAGCTCTGACATGAATGGTAGACAGACTTTGAGTGCTACCATCCTGCAAAGTCATAGTTGCACTGGTGCCTGCTGGGAAGAGAATCGTGGCCTGACGACTGCCGACGTCGTCTGTTTGTAGGCTCCCTTGTGCTATTTGCATGGAGGCACTATTTAAATCAATAGCCGTCACCTGAGGATCCAGAGGGATCATGACGATATTTTCTGCAAACACATAATCCTGCCAAGGTGTTTGTAGTTGGCGCTGAACAGGTAAGTAACCCGTGGTTTCATAATCAATGGTTAGTAAACAGCCACCATTT
>PCTP01000041.1:3028-19840 GCA_002770795.1 Gammaproteobacteria bacterium CG22_combo_CG10-13_8_21_14_all_40_8
ATATCAAACATACCGTCATTACGTGATAGCGTCCAACCAAACTCAGGATGGTTATGTATGGTGATTTTGACCCCTGCAATAGGCGCATTATTACGATCTGATACCTTCCCACGGATAATAGCAATATGCTCAGGCTCTAGAATACTAGGATCTATATTTTTTTGTATAACATTTGAGCCAGTGTATAAAAATGTTGTTGCATCCAGTAAAGACGTTGATTGGGTTGAATCCAACGAAGGGGCAACATCTTCAGGATTAGGTGGTATCACATTATCTTCTATCTGAATGGTTATCGAATCACTTTGAGTACCGCCATCACCAATGGCTTGCAATTGGTAGCTGGTGGTTTCCATTGGAGATACCCCTACGGAGCCTGTAGCTTCAACGTCACCAATATTAGGTAGAATAGAAATATTATTTGCATTTTGAATATCCCAAGACAGTATTGCTGTTTCGCCTTTGGTAATCGTTGTTTTATCAACCGTAAAAAATATTTGTGGCTCTGGAGCCGTTACAGTAATGGTTACATTTTGAGTCATCATGCCACTGGGACCATTGGCAACAAAAGCGTAAGTGGTACTCTCTGCAGGCGCGACTATCAATTGCCCATTCATTTCTATGAGAGGCTGGCCATCTAAAGTTAATGTTTCAGTAAAACGACTAGACCATTCTAGTGTGCTGATCTCACCCTTTTGGATTGTAGCTGGATTTGCTACGATATTAAGTGTTGGTGCTGGCGTAGTAACTTTAAGGGTAAAGTTCTGAATAACGCTAGCCCCCTCATTATCAACAGCTTTAATTGCGATTTCAAAATCACCATTGGCTGTATCTGGAACTTGCCAGCTCAACTCATTGCCAGTAATAACCATACCTAATGGAACAGTGATGGCTTCATAACTTATCATTGAATTATCTACATCTGTGGCTGACATCGAATAAGAATATAGATCACCCGATATGGCTTGTGTTATAGGTGTAGAGGTAAAAGCTGGGGCATCATTTTTGGCTAAAATGGAAATATCCACAGAAGCAATATTTGAATCAAGTTCACCATCATTCGCCTTGAATGTAAAACTATCGTTTCCGTTAAAGTTTGCATTAGGGGTATACACAAGATTGGGAGCTTGACCAGATAAGTTCCCATTATTGGGTACATTAACTATTGAATAGACCAATGCATCGCCATTATTATCTGTAGCCATCAGTGTAATATTTATATTGCTATCTTCATCAACCTCAATAGATTGTGACACAGCCACTGGTGCAACATTAATTGAATCGACAGTTAGCTCAAAACTCTGACTGTCGGTTAAATCACCTTTCCAACAAGACGCATAGATCCTATCCTATTCCTTAAATAACATTTATCCTTAGTTCTTCAAAAAGATTATTATCTTCTGATTGACTAAAGGACTTCAAAATTTCGGCGCGAGTATATCAGCTGTACACAAAACATTCAATAAATATTCTAAAAATGGTATTATTCACACTTTTTGAAGAGAGTTAGAGTTTCCTCGGTTTAGAAATCAATATGATAATTTTTATTCAGAGGAAATTGGGTATCAATAGTTCCTAAATTATTATCCTGAGCTTTTGGCTTCATTCCAAAGGTTTTCCATCTCATCTAAAGAAGCGCTTTGAATGTCCTTATTATTTTTGATGAGCGATTTTTCAATGTAATTAAAACGTTTTTGAAATTTCTGGCAGCAGTTTTCTAGTGCTTTATCTGGATCGATTTCCAAATGTCTCGCCAGATTGATCAGGACGAAAAGTACATCGCCAAATTCTTCTTCGATGTGCGTTTGATTTTGTTCTTCAATTGCTTCCTTCAGTTCAGAAAGTTCTTCTTGCATTTTATCGATGACTTCATGGTAACTCGGCCAATCGAAGCCAACCGTGGCGGCTTTATTTTGCAGGGCTATACCATATTTTAGCAATGACTGGTTTTTTTTTACTTGATCGAGCAAACTCATTGGTGTCCTTTGTTGAGTATTTGTGTGCAGTATTTTTGACATGGTTTAAACCTGCCTGCGTACATCTAAAATATGTTTAACTTGCTGAAGCTGTATGATCAGTTGGTCGAGTTCTTCTTGTGATTTAAGTTCAATTCTTAGATATATTTCAGCCTCTTCTTTCGCTCGATTAAATTGAGTATTGAGGTTTAGCACGTTGATTTTCTTTGATGCGAGCAATTGAGTAATATCTTTTAATAAACCATGTCTATCAAAAGCCAGAATATATAAATCCACTTCATATTGTGATTGGATCTGATGCGACCATTGCACATCAATCAATCTTTGATCGTCTTCTTTCTTGGCTTGTATCATGTACTGGCAGTTTTTGCGATGAATTGTCACACCTCGGCCTTGAGTCACATAGCCAATAATCGAGTCGCCGGGAATGGGCTTACAACAACCTGCCATATGGGTGAGTAGATCCCCTATTCCCACAACCATCACTTCATTCTTGGAGGTTATTTTATGCACATTGGTTTGTTTCAGTTTAAGATGAAAAGCTTCGGGTTCTTTCACAGGATGATAAATATGGTTGGCTGCGTTAACCACTTGGTTAACACCTAAATCCCCCATGCCCACTGATGCATATAAATCTTCTGTACTGAGCAAATTCAGTTTAATAGCAACTGGTTTTAGATCGATCTCTGCCAATCCATTTCTTTCTAATTCTTTGATTAACGCCACATGACCTGTATCTATATTCTTCTGACGATTTTGCTTTTTAAACCAATGTTTAACTTTTTGACGTGCCTTGGGTGATTTTAAATAACCAGAATTCACATTCAACCAGTCTAGGCTGGGCGTACCGTTTTTACGGGTCATTACATCAACTGTCTGACCTGTTTCTAATGCATAAGTCAGTGGAACCATACGGCCGTTGACTTTGGCACCAATGCAGTTGTGGCCTATTTCTGTATGGATATGGTACGCAAAATCTAAAGGTGTGCCATTGGGGGGTAAATCCACCACTCTCCCTTCTGGGGTAAAGACATAAACACGATCTTCCACCACATTTTGGTGAAACTGTTCTAATAATTGATCTGAAGTGGCAACATCTTCCTGCCATTCCAGCAATTCACGTAACCAAGCAATTTTCCGCTCAGAAGCTTGATCGCCAGAACTTTGCTGACCATCTTCTTTGTAACGCCAATGAGCAGCCACACCATTTTCAGAATCATGATGCATATCGAAGGTACGGATTTGTATTTCCAAGGCTTTGGATTCTGAAGCAACAACAGCTGTGTGAATGGATTTGTAACCATTGCCTTTGGGTGTTGCTATATAATCATCAAACTCTTTAGGGATGTGAGGCCAAAGGCTATGCACAATCCCTAATACTGTATAACAGTCTGAAATTTTTGGTACCAAAACTCGTATGGCTCTTGCATCATAAATTTCTTCTATGCCAACATTTTTACGTATCATTTTCTTCCAAATGCTATAAATATGTTTGGCTCTTCCCGCTACATCTGCTTGAATATTTTCTTTTTCTAGCTCTTTACGAATAATTTTTAAGATATTATTAATATAGCGTTCACGATCACTTCTACGTTCAGCAAGGCGCTGTGCTATTTCACTATAAATCTCAGGCTTTAAGTAGCGAAAAGCAAGATCTTCCAACTCCCATTTGAGCTGGCCAACCCCTAGTCGATTTGCCAAAGGGGAATAGATATCTTGTGTTTCCTTGGCCAGTTTTATTTGCTGTTTATGGTCAATATTTTTAGCCAATCGCAGGAGTTGAACGCGTTCTGAAAGTTTGACCAAAACAACCCTTGTATCATCAACCATGGCCAGTAGCATTTTGCGCAAATGCTCTAATTCAATCGATGTTAAAACTCTATCAGAATGAGTGCTTTGTAAGACTCTAATCGCCTCCATTCCCTGAACGCCTTTAATCAGTTTGGGCACAGTTTTATTGAGTTTATTGACGATACGTTCAAACTTCACCGCACCATATTCTACAGAAGGATATAAAATAGCCGTACAGAGTGTTTCAGTATCCAGTTTCATGGAAGCCAAAATTTCCGCCATGTGTAAACCTTGTTGTAATACAGGTTCACCAATGGGCGTTTTGTATTGCACTTGAGCTTCAAAACACAAATCGACGGCCATTTGCAATTCTGCAATCTGTTCTTGAGATCGATTCTTACCTAGCGATTTTAGACAATGTGCTGAGAATTCTCGATCGGTCTCGCTCAATAATGGAAGTTCAGATTTTTTAATCATAAAATAGCCAACTTATTATTAAATTTGTTTTTGGAAAAGTGCAATAGACTCCACATGACCTGTCTGAGGAAACATATCCATAACGCCAGCTTTCATTAATTGATAGCCTTTTGCTTTCAAAATACCTGCATCTCTTGCCAATGTAGCAGGATTACAAGACACATAAACAATGGATTTTGCATTGAATACAGAAAGATATTCACAAACTTCTAATGCCCCTGTTCGAGGTGGATCGATGAGTATCTTATCAAATCCCTCACGTGCCCAAAGTTTATCACTAAAATCTACCATTAAATCTGCCGCGTAAAACTCAACATTATCTATATGGTTTGCCTTGGCATTTTCATAACCACGATTAACCATGGTTTCTACCACCTCAACAGCGACTACCATTTTTGCTCTTGTTGCTAGAGGCAATGAAAAATTACCGAGTCCACAGAATAAATCCAAAACTTTTTCATCTGGCTGAGGATCTAGCATATCCACCGCCAGCTTGGTCATTTTCTGATTCATCTCTAAATTCACTTGAGTAAAATCTAAAGGGTGAAATCTCATTTTTAAATTGAAACTGGGTAAATGGTAATGAAGACGCTCTTCCGTTCCTCTTGGCCAAATTTTGTGTACCGTATCTGCGCCTTTTGGCTGCAAATAGATTTCCACCTGATTCTGCTCACCAAACTCAAGCAATTTATCTATATCGGCTTGGCCTAAAGCATCTAAATGCCTAAAGACAAAAGCAATGGCCTTCTCGCCCATAGCAACTTCAACTTGGGGTATACGGTCAAGCGCATGTAAAGTTTCAATCATTTTAGCGAGGGGTTTTAATAAGTTATCAATATCTTTATGAAGCACATGACAACTTTCGATATTAGCAATAAAACTGCTTTGTCTTTCTCTAAATCCAACCAAAACGCCTTTGTTAAAGACCAACTTAACACTTAACCTAGCTTTACGGCGATAGCCAAATGGCACTAACTGTAAGGGAGCTAACCACTCCAAAGGCTCTACCCCACCAAAATGGATAAACTGATTTTTTAACAAGGCTTGTTTGAAACTTATTTGTGATTGATGTTCTAAATGCTGCAATGAACATCCACCACAAATATCAAAATGTTGGCAAGCTGCTTCAACTCGTAGATCTGAAGCATTGATCACATGGATGGTTGAAGCTTCATCGTATTTACGTTTTTTTTGAGTCAGCTTGGCCAGTACTTTTTCTCCTGGCAATGCTCTATCGACAAAAACAGTTTTTCCCTCCAAACGCCCAATACCACGTCCATCATGGGTAAGATCTACAATGTCTAGTTCAATTGGTTCAGATGATACTTTGGGACCGCGACGTCTACCCATTTTGTTTCCTTAAAAAATGTTACAGTATATAATTGACTCAAATAACTCTTGGTTGTTATTGCTAAGTTTGAGAGTGATAATAGAATTCGAGCTCTCTAAAAGCTTTAAGATTATACCGTGAATATAAGAAGATACCAGTCCCAAGCTTTTTTGAAAAAGGATTACCCATCTATGAAAAGTCATTTAGGCGTCTTGTTCAGAGCCCTTTTGCTCTTTACCTTACTTTGCTCTCCCCAAAGCCTAGTGGCGGCAAAACTTTATATTTTGAGTGCTGAGACGCAAACTGAAGTGGCTCAAAAGCTACAGCAAACACTGAGTATCAGCTTTCCGCAAAGCAAAGTTATCCAATCCAACATGAATAATTATGCAACCTTAAATGCCATAAACAAGGCTTTAAACTCTGATGAGGTGATTAGTATGGGATTTGATGCTATTCAGACCAGTTATAAAAGAGGTATTCATGTGGCGATTGCAATGGACATCAACCAATCTCAGAAAGCTTGGCTTCAATATCATTTTCCTGATAAAAGCAGAAATACAGAGTTCGTCTTGAATTCTCCAATGTTTCAATGCCAACTTGCACTTGCGAAAAAATTAATAATGCCAGGTAAGAATGAGCTCGTTGGCATTTTAATGAGTAATAGAAGTCGCTATTTGATGGAAGATATTCAAAAATCGGCTCAAAACTTATCCTTAAATATAGAGTTATTTTTCATTTCGGCCATAGAAAATCCCGCTTTAGCCATGCATACAGTTTTACAACGAACCCAAATGGTCATATTTATTGCGGATGATGAGCTTTACGATTTAAAAAACCTAAATGCGATGATCACAGAAGCAAAGGTTTTGCACAAAAAATCCATTGGCTTCACAAAAACACAAAAAGACATAGGCGTTGATGCCGCTTGTACCGTCACTGAAGACCAGATACAACAGAATCTTATTAACGCCTTGAATAAATTATTCACACACAAAGCTTAGAGGGAATTTTCCTGTTAGAGACTCTATGGCTAAAAGTTACAACGAGAGGCAAATTTGCTGTAATGTTTCTGAAGGCTTGGGTGACTGAGTAATAGGACGTCCTATCACCAGATAGTTACTCCCCATTTTTAAGGCTTCTGAAGGTGTCAGGACTCTTTTTTGATCATCCAATGCACTGCCTACGGGTCTTATTCCGGGTGTAACCAGTAAGAAGTCCTTGGGTAAATGTTCTCTGAGTAATGTCACTTCTTTAGCGGAGCAAACCACACCATCTAGGCCAGCCTCGTAAGTTAGTTTAGCCAAGGCGAGAACTTGTTCTTCAACCGTTCGTTGGATCCCTACTGCCTGTAGATCTTGCTGGGACATACTGGTTAAAACCGTTACGGCAATCAGCAACGTTTTATTTTGGGGTTTATTCTTTAAGGCATTACTGGCGGCTTTCATCATATCTATACCGCCACAGGCATGCACATTCACCATCCACACCCCTAAATCTGAAGCAGCGGCCACAGCTTTAGCAACCGTATTAGGAATATCATGAAACTTTAAGTCTAAAAATATTTCAAAGCCTTTACTTTGCAGCTCAGTGACAAATTGAGGTCCAAAATGTGTGAACATTTCTTTTCCAATTTTTAAGCGGCATAGCGTTGGATCTAACTGCTCTACAAAATTTAAAGCATCTAGTTTGCAAGCATAGTCTAGAGCGATGATAATGGGTTGAATGGCTGACATGAATAAATTTCTCAACTATTGGGTTTGTTATAAAGTGTAAGTATCGGTTTATTACTTCCCCAAGTTTTACAACTAGGGCATTGCCAATAAAGTTGTTTGGATTGAAGGCCGCATTGTGAACATAAATACACAGCGCGTGAGTGAATTAAATCTTTGATCAAGCTTTGTAAAATAAGCAGGCTTTCTTTGGCGGTATCATTGGCATAGAGCAAATGAAGTTCAATCAGCAGTTGTAATCCTCTTAATGAGGGCTTATCTTTTAGATACTGGGTGAGAAAAAGACCTGCAGCCTTATCTCCTTGCGTTTTTCGAATAGATTCAACCAATGCGACCAGCACCTTGGAGCTCGCTCCATTTGCCAGAGCTTCTTTTAATAAGCTTTGATAGCCTTGATCATCCGGTATAGATTGATAACAGATGCGCAGGTTTTCGAGTATTTCAGAACAAAAAAGTGCATCTTGGCGAATAAGTTTTGTGTAAACGCCAATCGCCTTTTCCCAATTTTTCTCTAGAATACAAATTTTTCCTTGTAACATGCTAACTCTAACAGAGGTTGCATCCTTTTTTTCAGCCTGAAGCAATTGTCTGGTAGCCTCGACCAGTTCACCTTGCTCGATAAAGGTTTTAGCAATTTCACAATGGAAATGTGAACAAAGGTTTTGATAATTTTCTTGTAATAATTTAAGGCGTTCAGCAACCTGGATCGCTTTTTCCCAATCTTTGGTCAGTTGGTAAATCTGCAGCAACTGTTTCAAGCTGTTTTTCTTGTAAGGCTGAGAATGCTTTAACTCTTCAAAAATAACTTCAGCTCGATCGAGCACACCAGCCGCTAAGTAATCCAAACCCAACTCAAACATGGCCATTTGTTTCACTTCATTGTTGAAAGAATGCCTGGCAATAATATTTTGATGTAAGCGCAGCGCTCTATCGACTTCGCCCCTTCTTCTAAACAGATTTCCTAAAGCTAAATGCGTTTCGACGGTTTCAGAATCGACCTGAAGTAAATGAATAAAGGTGTCTATCGCTTTATCAGATTGCTCATTAAGAAGATAGTTTAATCCAACCATGTAACGTCTTGATAAACCAGCAAAAGATTGACGTTTTTTTTGGCTGGATTTTTTCCCCGCAATCCAACCACTGGCAGCAGCTACAGGTAATAAAAGTAATAACCAATAAAAGTTTAACACTCAGAATTGACCTTTATTGGTATTGGACAGTTCTGATGAGAGTTTCATGGATTGTTCCAGAGAACTTTGTTTGCTCGCAAGGGATTCTAGTTTTTTTATTTTTTGCTTAAGTTGTAAATTTCTGGCTTTAGATTGCATCAATCCAGGTAAAACAAGTACCAGTGCAGTTGCAAGACCCAGTAAGAAAGCAACAAGCAGAAGATGGGAGAGATACCATTGCCCCTCTCCTACAAGGTAGTCAAATTTTAAAAGTAGATCATTCGCCCCTGAAAACAATGCAGCAATAATCATTAATATGAAACCTAGCAATACCATTAAAATGAATTTCATCTATTACGCCTTAAGAATATCTCTTATCATGAATTTGTGTAATCTATTCATATATACCCGTGATACTTGGAAATGCGGGTTTCACAGCTATATACAAAAGACATCGAGCAGGATGTCTTTTGGGTAGGAATGATACAGGACTTTATTTGAATCAATTCAGATTGGTTGATTCTATGAAGATCAGAGGAAGCTCTTTGCCAATAGAAATATTGGATATTTATTCATCCTTATGCTTAAGATCAACTCGTTCTCTTAGTTCTTTACCTGGTTTAAAATGAGGTACAGATTTTTTAGGTAGAGTCACGGAGGTGCCTGTTTTAGGATTCCTGCCAACTCGAGGTGCTCTATAATGCAGAGAAAAACTACCAAATCCCCTAATTTCAATTCTATCACCCTTAGCAAGGGTTTGTGCCATTTGTTCCAAAATGGATTTTACAGCAAGTTCAATGTCTTTATAAGAAAGTTGAGCTTGTTTATTTACAAGACGTTCAATCAGCTCTGACTTGGTCATAATAATGTTCCATTTTAAATAAAGGGCTACAATTAAAGGTTTTACACGAACTATAACCAGTAATTCAACTATATGGGTAGATATACCCGTGATACTTGGAAATGCGAGTTTAAGCAAGTCGACAAGCGTCCATATTCGAGGCTTGCCCTTCGGGAGCTTAGGTGAAAAGTCAGCTCTGCGTTGTCGCTCTTGTCAATGACCAGTCATTCTCTACCAGCTACGACTCGATCTGATTTTTCCTGATTTTTCCTGATTTTTCACCTAAGCTCTGAAATCCTTTATTTGTAAGTATCAAGGGTATATTAGGTTATTTCATCTAATAATTCCAGCTCATGTTGTTGATTTTCCAGAAAATAACAATATTTTTTTTATTCTAAGGCTATATTCTCCATTCTAGACTGGTTTATTTAAAAAATCTGTGTGGTTAGGCTAATTTTTTTTGATTGTATTAAACCTCAGATGGAGACAGGTGAGCCATTACCGTTCCATGGGCTAATTCTTGAGAGTAATTTATTTTCGCAATAGTTGCGGTGCTGAAACCTTTAGATAAAAGTGCTGGCGCTAACAAAGATGTCAGCTCTCCCACTAATGGCATGTGTGAAACTAAAAGTACCGAGTCTATTTCCAGCGCATCGATAAGTTTTTGACTCTCTTTAGGGTCGCAACCTGAAATTAAACAATCTTCATATTCAATAGGACGCTCGATCTCCAGCAATCTATGAATAATCTCTGCTGTTTGTCGAGTCCGTTTATAAGGACTCGAAATAATCAAATCAGGTCGATGATGATGTTGTTGCATCCAATGTGCAATACGCTCAACCTGTTCTACACCATGTAGAGTCAGCTTACGATGCTTATCTGTATGGCCAATCTGCATTGGCTCTGAGTCACCATGACGAAGAATAAATACCTTCATACTCAATCCCCCTATTGATTCAGTGTTCTCAAAAAACTCTTTGCTTTGTCTACTGCGTCGCTATCGAGTCTTGGCCCGAATTTCTGAACAACTTGAGCAGAACAGTAACTAGCAAGTTTTCCTGCGTTTTGTTCATTCATACCCTGTGTAATGGCATATAAAAACGCACCGGCGTACATATCGCCGGCACCATTGGTATCTTTGGCAACTACATTGTGTCCTGCCACTTGAATTAACCGAGCGCCATCCCAAATCACCGAACCTTTAGCACCTAATGTAATAACAATTTTTTTTGAAATTGTTTTTAACTGCTCTAATGCCGCAGCAACTTCTGTTTGTCCAGTGTAAGTCAATGCTTCATCTTCATTACAGAATAATAAATCAACGCCATCCACTAATAAACGATCAATCCCTGCCCGGAAAAAATTCACCATACTGGGATCAGATAAAGACACAGCGATTGGTACATGATACTCTCTTGCCATTTGCATCGCAGTACAAGCCGCATCCAACGCCATAGGGGCGCTCACTAAATAGCCTTCAACATAAAGATACTCACTACTTTTTATGGCGTCAATGTCTAAAACATCCGTTCCTAAGTCTCCAGTGACACCTAAGAAGGTGTTCATGGTTCTATCTGCATCAGGCGTCACCATCACCACACACTTACCTGTAACACCTTCTGGTCTATGGACATTCTTGTTAATTTCCACGGCATTACTTTGAAGATCTTGTAAGTAGAAATCCCCTGTCTCATCATTGCCTACGCGACAACTATAAAAGACCGCCCCGCCGAGTTGTGCAATGCCAATAATGGTGTTTGCAGCACTTCCACCACAGGCTCTATTATGACGAGTCCCTTCTAAGTGCGACATCAAAGAATAATGTCTTTCTTCATCAATCAGCGTCATTACACCCTTCTCGACATTGAGTGTTTCGAGTTGGTTATCGGTGACCTCTACTTCATAATCAACCAATGCATTCCCAACACCGTAGACCTGATAATTCTTTGACGCCATGATTTACTCCTTTCAATTAATGTCTTTATTTAAGATAAATTAGATTTTCAAATAACCAGAGTTTAACGTTCTGTCCCGCAATTCCAGCATTGACCAAAATTTGCGGCCAAGCTTTCACCGCAGTTGGCACAGATCCAATCACTATCAGTATTCACATGATTGAGATCTATTTCCAGCTCCTCGACTAAGGCTCTGGCTTGTAAATAATCCTCATCATTCAAAAGTTGGATTGATGGTGAAAGGTTAGCGGGTAACTCACCCACGGCTCCAGCTAAAGCACTACCAGAAATCATCACATCAAATCCAGCAGCTTCCAGATGATCAAATACTATTTGGGCGTCAATCGCTGTACCAGCGCTATAAACGGTTATCATAATTGCCCTAGTTCTTGCATTTTTTGCGTAAATTGCTCTTCATCAATCACTCGGATATCTAAATCCTGGGCCTTAGCTAATTTGCTACCTGCAGCAACGCCTGCAACCACGCAGTGGGTTTTACTAGACACTGATCCGCTGACTTTAGCACCAAGGTTTTCTAACATTTCTTTCGCATTTTGGCGATTCAAGTGCTCTAGTGTACCAGTCAAGACCCATGTTTGTCCCTTTAAAGGCAGTAAATCAGGATCGATCATAGACATTGTTGGCCAATGAATACCACTTGCAATTAACTGGGCAACTATTTCTTGATTATGTTGTTGTTGGAAAAATGTCAATATATGTTTAGCCACAATAGGACCAACGTCCTGAATTGACAATAATGTATCGAGATCTGCTTGCATTAAGGCTTCAAGATTTGCAAAATGTATTGCCAAAAGACCAGCAGTGGTTTCACCTACTTCTCGGATCCCTAATGCATAGATAAATTTTGCCAGAGTCGTGGACTTGCTTTTTTCAATGCTGTCTAATAAATTGTTGACTGATTTTTGCGCCATACGATCTAACCCTAATAGGGGCTCTGCTGTGAGATGGTAAAGATCACTAGCGTTCTGTATCAGTTTTTCTTGTGCTAACTGTTCTATCAGCTTGTCGCCTAAGCCATCAATATTCATGGCTTTTCTTGAAGCAAAATGTTTGATTGACTCAACTTGCTGTGCGCTACAAAACAATCCACCACTACAGCGTGCCACCGCTTCATTTTCAACGCGCTCAATCAGAGCATTACACACAGGGCAATGTGTAGGAAACTCAATATCAATACAAGTCTCATCGCGTTTTGATATGACCACAGAAACAATTTGCGGGATCACATCACCCGCTCGGCGAATGATCACCCAATCGTTAATTTTTATTCGAAGGCGATTAATTTCATCCATATTATGCAAAGTAGCATTACTGACAGTGACTCCACTGACAAAAACTGGCTCTAATCGTGCAACTGGCGTGATAGCACCGGTACGCCCTACTTGAAAATCCACACCTAATAATTGAGTTATTTCTTCCTGAGCTGGAAACTTATGGGCAATGGCCCAACGAGGCGCTCTAGAAACAAAACCTAAGCGATCCTGGAAATCGATGTTATCTACTTTATACACGACCCCGTCTATTTCGTAGGGTAATTGGTTTCTGATCTCTGCAATTTTGTTAAAATATTGATAACAACCTTGAATAGATTGCGCTTGTTCAATTTCTGGACAAATGGGTAGCCCCCAGCTTTTTAATTGCTGCAAGCGTTGATAATGGGTTTTAGGCATCACAAAGTCATCCGACACTTTACCCAATGAATAACAATAAACCTTCAGTTTGCGTTTCGCTGTAATTTTGGGATCTAGTTGCCTTAAGCTACCCGCAGCGACATTTCTTGGATTCGCATAGGTTTTTTGGTTATTCTGAAGGGCTTCCTCGTTTAATCGTTCAAATTCACTTCGAGGAATGAAGATCTCACCGCGTATTTCTAATAACTCGGGATAATCCGTGCCTTGTAATTTTAAGGGTAAATTACGCAAGGTTTTTACATTTTGCGTAACCTCTTCACCTAAATGACCGTCACCACGAGTCACAGCAGTGTTTAGAACTCCATTGAGGTAAATAATACTGATTGCCAATCCGTCGAGTTTAGGTTCACAAGTAAAACAAAGTTCAGATATTTTGCCCAGGCGTTGTTCAATGCGTTTGCCAAAGTCTTTTAATTCATTTTCAGAAAAAACATTATCCAAAGATAACATCGGTGCCAGATGAGCAATTTTGTTAAATTGCTCTAAAGCTTCTCCTCCCACTTTTTGGCTGGGTGAATCCGCTGTTTTTAACTGAGGGTATTTCGCTTCCAGTGCTAACAACTGTCGCATCAACCTATCGTATTCGGCATCAGGCAATTCAGGCTCATCTAAAACATAATAACGATAATTATGCAGTTCGATTTGCTCTTTCAGTTGTAACCATTGCTCGTTGATGTCCTGATCTGTGTCTGTCACTTTCAATTTTTTCAATTTAAAGAGTCTCTTTAGAAGCTTTTCTATGTTGATATTGAAGAATTTGATCTCGATAATACTGAATACTTTGCTGGCTGAGCACAGAGTGGGTGGCATCCTGAAGCTGACCACCTAGTATATCTTGTAAAGCAACAGCGTCTTTTAGCATGGCGTCGAAAGCTTTCATGGGTTGATGAGGACCAGGCAACACCATGAAGAAAGTGATACCCAAGGTACTAAACTCATCCAGTGTGTCTAAGTCAAAAAATCCAGGGTTAAAAGCATTGGCGAGGCTAAACCAATATTCACCCGAACCATCCTTCGCTTCAAATCTTTTGTAAATACCCCTGTAATCAATATGATAGCCAGCATTGTTAAGAGATTGATTTAAGATTACACCCTGATACTCTTCATTCATTTCTGCCATTAAATTGATAGAAATAACTAACTCAGGCTCATTCGTTTCTGGCTGTTTGGACTTTGATGATGTTTTTGGGGATGGTGAAATGACTTCGCTCTGTTGTTGAGATCTAGCGTTTGCTTCTGTGTTCACAGGCTGCACTTCAGTTTTTAAAACACGAGACTGCTTTATTGAATCATTTGGTATTTGACTTTCTACTTGGTCAATAAATGTATCATGAACCTCTTGTGTATTGACTTGTCTTACTGGCGACTCGATCCCCTCATGGTCTCTTGTGTCGGCGTCTTCCTCTATTTGAGGTTCTCCTCGCTCAAAACGATCCCCAGAATCATAGTTATTAGACTGCACTTTGGGATGAAAAAGTGCATCCTCCATATTCGGATCTGGTTGCGATAAATCCATCTCATTTATATTCAAATTGTTTTTCTTAGTGCGTCGGGCATCCCAGACCAAATACCATAAAATCAGTACGCCAACAACTAATAAAATCCAACGTAATTCTGTAGCCATGTTAATTTCCTATGAGGAAATTTCCTATGCGGTAATTTCCTATGCGGTAATTTTCTATGAAGCAACCATTGCAACAGCTTCGGATATGTCGACGGATACCATTCTAGAGACCCCTGCTTCTTGCATTGTCACCCCCACTAAAGCACCCGCCATTTCCATGGCTTGCTTATTGTGAGAAATATAAATAAATTGAACAGTTTCAGACATTTCTTTCACTAATTTACAAAAGCGACCCACGTTAGCATCATCCAGAGGAGCATCCACCTCATCCAGCATACAAAATGGTGCTGGGTTGAGTCGAAAAATAGCAAAAACTAAAGCAATCGCGGTCATTGCTTTTTCCCCACCAGACAATAAATGGATGGTCGAATTTCTCTTGCCTGGCGGTCTTGCCATAATTGTCACGCCAGTATCCAATAAATCTTCACCCGTCAGCTCAAGATAGGCATGGCCTCCCCCAAACACTTTAGGAAATAGCTCTTGTAACCCTTTATTAATTCGATCAAAGGTTTCTTTAAATTTAGTTCGAGTTTCTCGATCAATTTTGCGGATCGCGGATTCTAAAGTTTCTAAGGCTTTGACTAAATCTTCATTTTGGGTATCTAAATAAGTTTTACGTTCACTCTGCGCACCATATTCCTCAATTGCCGCTAAATTGATAGCGCCTAAACGCTCAATTTGATTGGCCAAAGTATTCAGTTGCTCTGTCCAACTCGCTTCATTGGCATTTCCATCCAGATTGTCGAGCAAGGTTTGCAGATCATATTTCGCTTCATGTAAGATATTTAATTGGGTATCTCTTTGAACCACAAAGGTTTGATGTTGAATTTTCTGACTTTCCAGCTTACGCCGCACAGCTTCGTGATTTTGTTCAAAGGAATGTCGTTGTTTTTCTAAAACTCTTAATTCCTGATCACAAAGATCAAGCACTTCGCGCGCATTTTTCAAGGAAGACTCTACTTCCAGATGTCGAGTTAAAGACTCTTCCAACTCTAGCTTCATTTCCTCAATAGGTGTTTCGTTATCTTCCAGTTTTTCAGCCAAATCGTGAAGTCTTTCCTTCAGTTCAATCACTTGAGACTTGGCTCTTTCCTGACTATTTTTGGTTGAATTAAGTTCTGCGCGTATAGATTCAGTACGTAATGCTAATTTATGAACTAAATCCTTATCCTCTCGGGCTTGTTCGCGAACATGATTCATATTCACACGACGTTCTTCACGACTCATCATCAACTTTTCACGTTGCTCGTTATCATTGGCCATTCGATCAACCAATTCTTCCAGCTGCATACGCGACTCAGCAACAATTTCAAGACTATCTTTATTATGCAGTTGTATTTCTTGCAGTTCAGCTTCTAATTGACCCAAACGATCTTGTAAATGTTGCTGTTTGATTTTTTTGGATTCTAGCGATCTCTTCTTATCGGAATGAAGTGCATTCAACTGCATTAAATTTTTAGAGTGACTTTCCCAATCGTTTTCCAAGACTTTTAATTGACGATCTAATGCTATTTGAGCCTCTTCCATCTCTTCTAGTTGCATTTCTAGACGGTCTATATTCTCAATGGCTTCAGCAAGCTCTTTCTCTCTTTTTAAAATGCCAGCGGAGGCATCAACTTCTTTATTTACCTTCAGCCAAGAACTGCCTATCCATATACCATCCTGTGTAATAATGGATTGATGAGATTTTAATAGGAGACGCAATTTAAGTGCATGAGAAAGATCTTCGCTAATAAATACATGGTCTAGGCCAAGGTTTAAATCCTCTCGGGTTTGAATTTTAGAGACCAAGGGTGTCAATTGCTCATGAGAAGTTTCTTGGGCTGCTTTATTTCCTGTTTGCATCAGCGTGATAGCACCTTTGCTAAAATCTTCGAATAAAGCCAGAGGGTCTGCTTTTTCATCCACCAATACGGCTTGTAAGTTTTCGCCTAAAACCGTTTCGACCGCGATTTCCCAGCCGGAGTCTACCTGTATATTTTCTGCTAATCGAGGATAGTTAGCTAATTGATGCTTTTCCAGCCAATCGCTCACATGCTCAGATTTTTTACCTAGAGCAGCTTGCTGCAAAGCTTCTAATGAGACTTTTTTACCTTGAATTGCCTGTAATTTCTGCTGAAGCTGTTTAATTTGAGGCTGAGATTGTTCTCTGGTTAAACGGCTCTGATGAATCTTTTGTTGGGTCTGTTCAACTTGCTGTTCTAGAGCTT
>PCTP01000234.1:0-3105 GCA_002770795.1 Gammaproteobacteria bacterium CG22_combo_CG10-13_8_21_14_all_40_8
ATCGAATTTAACCTCAACTCGGGATGTCGCCAAAACCACGCTATTGAGCGGCCTAGTTTGTCCCGAGTTGAGGTTAATTAATTCCTTCCAACCACACTGTTCACTATAGGTTCGAAGGCGGTTAAATTATCCATTAGTGTGGCATTGCCTAGTCCGTGATTCGGGAATGCCGTGGGGAAATTAGCCTGTTCTCCATGCAATGCCATATAATTTAAAATCACGGTTTGAACCAATAAATTAACATTGTTGGCTGCGGGTGATGAGGATGTTTCTACAGAGGCATCGGCTCTCATATAACCAATTTGTTGGCTTTGCGCTTGAATATCTGGGGTTGCTCCCATTAAATTTGCGCGTCCACTGGGATTGTAGACCATAAAAAATGAAGCCGCAGTGGATGAATTATCTCCAGTCCATTGTCCTTTTCCTCGGCCATCGGCTGAATTATCGACCTGGCCATTACTGGCTAAAGAGCCATCACTAAATACATATAGCATCAATGGAACGCCGACTCGGGCTGCGTATTCTAAACAGGCGCCCATGACTCGTCCTGCTCGGAGATCTCTTAGCTCGCCGGTGGCCCGATCACCAGTGTGATAATCATAACCTCCCATGGTTATGGTTCCTGCGCCTGCAAAACCATTGATCACCAGTTTCATAATGGCGGCGGTTTTTCTAAACTCTGCATCATTATCAAATTCCATTTGTGAGAAAATGCCATTGGTTCCCACAATTTGTGGATCAATGGCTGGATTGAGGGCAGCTGGATTTCCGAATCTGTCGGCTAAGTCAGCGCTTTTAACATAACCACAGTTAATTAAATCCTTAATGACTTCATTTGTTGATATTTTGGTATTGATTTTACTGAGCTTTTTGGCACTGATACGTTGCATGGATTCCATCACCGCCACGGCATCCTGTTGACTTAATAGGCTGATAAGATCACCCACATCCACTAAACCTGTTACATCGGAAGGGCGGTCTATTTTTACTGGCCGAACTTCAGGATTTATCATGGTTGCTGGGGACATAGAATTGCCACCAGAATCTGTTGCTTGTGAGCCTATTAATGTTAGCAATGAGCCATCCGCTCCGACTTTGTTGATGCCATACATGGGGTTATGTGGATTGTTTGAGGTGTCATTGTCCGAACGTGCGGGGATCACTGCACCATTTATGTTTGCAGCCGTATTGGGGCCTAATTTTGATTGAATACCGCGAAGGAATGCGCTATCTGAATGAAAGGCTAATCCTAAATCAGTATTGATAAAATCATTGGTTCCCGTTTGATTATTGACAATGGAGGGAATCATATCGCCTGGCAGACCGAGCTTGCTATAACCGGCGGTGGTTAAAAAATCTAACTGTCCACCTTGTTTTCCCACGAGCACATTAGAACCAGAAATATTGGCACCACCTGCTAAATCGATGCAAATAAAGGGGATCTTTCCTGCGCCTTGAGTTGCTATACCGCATTGAACTTTGAGTGCTTCCAAATCTGAAGATAGGGTGGCATAGGCTGGCGAGAACAACAACCCATTGAAGAGTGAAGTACCCATAATGGTAGCAGCACCAGTGGCAAATCCTTGAGCGATAAATTGGCGTCGGGTAACGGGACGGCCGTGGCTATTGTGTTTTAACGGCTCATTAATGCCCAAGGCTTTGGAGTTTTTATTAAATCTGTCGCTCATAAGAGATCGTTTCCTCTGTCGCTATTGGATTAATGTGGCTGCGTTACCAATAGCGGCCGCACAGCTGGCTTTGATTACGCTAAGAGTTCTGTCTGAGCTGCAGCTATTATTGCTGTCACAACTAATGAGTCGGTCAATGAGCGCATTAAGCTCGGTGTTGACTTCCTCCAATGTGGGTTGTGACGTTAAGTTTTCATTGAAAACTTTTTGATAGAGTGGGTTTGTCAGCAGATTACGATCACCAATGACAAAGGCATTGTGAACCGACGCATTGAAGTCAAAACCTGGGAAAAAGCTTTGGCGCAGATTATTATCGTTCACTAAGGCGTTGCAATATTCTATGGCTAATTGAGTCACCGCCATTTGTTGTGATGAAACAAATGTGGAAATATCTGTGGTCGTTGGTAGTGCTTGTTTAACGTTTTCATAGGTGTTGGCTACATCTGTTTGCGCCATGCTGACACCGGTAATAGCTGAGAAAGTGGCGTGAATTTTTTCGAAAGTTTTCAAGCCAAGATCGGAAACGGCTGGGAGATCCGCTGCCTCAGCAATGGGTGGTGGGGTGGCGTCAATAAAGGCATGAGTTTGATTAGAAATTTTTTCAAAAGTTAAGAAAAACTCATCATTTTTAGGTCCTTTTTCCAAGTTAATTACCGTGCCCAAGTTTGATAGAGATTGCCCAGTTTGAGGTGAGTATTCTTCAGTATTGAGGGTTGTGTCGATATTTTTATAGGCTTGTCCCACGGCAACTTCTTGACCATTCATGGCTAGGCGGATCCCTTTAATATCAATACCATTAATAGCACTGGTTGTTTCTGTATTATTATCTAGAGAGATAAAATAGGGTTGATTAAATAAATAGCTATAACTATCAAATTGACTGGCTTCATAAACGATAAAAGCATTATTCACATTGATCAAATCTGAGACACCGAACAGCAATAAGAATTTTTCACCAACGCCTGCTTTGAAATTATCCAGAATCTGCACATCGCTCAGTACTCTATTATGTAGGGCCACCATTTTTAGTGTCCCTTGCCAAAGTCGATCACTGGAAACTTCGTTGCCCATCACAAAAGCAAAGCTATCATCCCAATCACTTAATGAGCCACCAGCCACAGGGTCAACATCTCTGGTAAATTCACCATTGATATAAATGCGACGACCAGTGGTTGGACTATAGGTCACCACCACATGTTGAAGGGCGGCTTGCAACCTTTCAGTAGCGTCATCTGTAGAAAGCGCTGGTTCGCCGTTGGCATCTGTGGTGCTGCTTCGATTTAGCACATCATAGTTGTAGAGCGTTTGACCTAAGGTGAAGTTGCGAGTTGAAGTGCCACCAGAATAACTTAAGATCCGAGCTGGGCCTTGTTGGGTCACGTTGGCTGGTATTACCCAAGCTACAAGGCTATATTCA